>CAIYUO010000110.1 GCA_903929425.1 uncultured Bacteroidota bacterium | reverse complement strand
TTCAGTGTTGATAATCAACTGTCCTATAAGTTCAGCAGCGTTTGTTTTGTCGGTGAACACTTCTCCATTTGAATTTATAAAAACTAAAACCGCTGGTATCGATAATTCATTCACATCTATAAATATTATACTAAGTTTTCAGCACCAAAATAAGGTTGTAATACTTTAGGTAATGCAATGCCAGTTTCGGTTTGATAGTTCTCCACTATGGCTGCAAAAATTCTTGGCAATGCCAATGAACTTCCGTTTAAGGAGTGTGCAAATTGTATTTTTCCTTCTGCATCCTTAAATCTACACTTCATTCTATAGGTTTGGTAAGCCTGGAAATTGCTTACACTACTTACTTCCAGCCATCTATCTTGTGCGGCACTGTACACTTCAAAGTCATAAGTAATAGCTGAAGCAAATCCCATATCGCCTCCACATAATCTTAAAATGCGATATTGCAATCCAAGGCTCACTAATAATTTTTCAACGTGTGCTACCATTTCATCTAATACTGCATCACTTTTATCTGGATGTACAATTTGGATGATCTCTACTTTCTCAAATTGATGTACTCTATTTAATCCACGCACCTCTTTCCCAAAACTTCCAGCCTCTCTTCTAAAACATGGCGAGTAGGCTGTCATTTGAATTGGCAGATCAGCTTCTTTCAAAACCGTATCTCTAAACACATTGGTAACAGGCACTTCCGCGGTTGGGATTAAATAAAAATCATCTTCCGTAGCATGATACATTTGACCTTCCTTATCTGGCAATTGCCCAGTAGCAAAAGCAGAGGCAGCGTTTACCATAAAAGGAGGTAAATATTCAGTGTAGCCAGCTGCTGTATTAAAATCTAAAAAGTATTGTGTTAATGCACGTTGAAACTTTGCACCCTTTCCAATGTATAAAGGGAAGCCGCTGCCAGTGATTTTTGCGCCTGTTTCAAAGTCCACTAAATTGTATTTCTTAATTAAATCCCAATGAGCTTCGGCACCTGCATGTAATTTTGGTGTTTCCCCTCCCACTCTTACAACCTCATTTTCTTCTGGGGTTTTACCCAATGGCACTATATCATGTGGCAGATTAGGGAATTGAACAATTACTTGTTGCAATTGGGCTTCCACCGCTGCCATTTGTTCTTTCAAAGGATCTATCTGCAATTTCCATGCTGCCACCTCATTTTTTAAAGCCTCCGCTTTATCCTTCTCTCCCTTTGCCATATGACCCCCAATTTCTTTGGAAGCCGCATTTACCTTGGACTGTATTTCGTCAAATGAAGCTTGTAACTGCTTTCTTTGGTCATCAATGGCAATCACTTCGTCCACTAAACCTACATTTGTGAAGTGTTTAATAGCCAATTTCTTTTTAGCCAGCTCGGTATTTTGGCGCAAGAAGTTTACCTGTAACATAAAGAGAATTTTGGCAAAGATAATCAAACCATCCTACTAAGCATTGATATCCCCTACCTTTGCTAAAAATAGACCTTTATACATGGCCAATATACAAGACGATTTACAGACAAGATGGTGGGATTTAGAGAAGAAACTGATGGATCAGTTTGAAAAAAAGCCCGATACAGAAGCCGTTTTATTTTTGATTGGATTGCAAGAATCTGGATTTATTCGAGAAAAAATTTCCAAAGAACAAAAGCAGGACTTAATGCATATTGCCATTTGTTCAATCCTAATGCCAAGTGGTTATTATATATTGGAAGGTAAAGACGAAGAGGGGTGGCCACATTTTAAGCAATTAAAACAACTTCCCGTGATGGACCTGATGCAACAAGAAGTATTCTTAAAAGAGCATATTTTACTTTATTTTGATAATATTCGATATTAGTAGGTTGTTTTTTTAGTGTTTTTATGGATATTTGCACCAATAAAAAACAATTATATGCAATTCCCTACTGACTGCCGTTACACTAAAGACCACGAATGGATTAAATTAAATGGTACTACTGCTACCATTGGAATTACTGATTTTGCACAAAGTGAATTAGGTGATATTGTATATTTAGATATTAATACGGTTGGGAAAAATTTGGCTGCTGAAGCTGTATTCGGAACTGTAGAAGCCGTAAAAACAGTTAGCGATTTATTTTTACCAATGGCAGGGACTATTTCTGAAGTGAATCCTGCACTTGCTGCTAACCCTGAATTAGTAAATAGCGACCCATATGGTGAAGGATGGATGGTTAAAGTAACCGTTGATAATGTTGCCGATTTCGAAAATTTAATGACTAGCGAAGCGTATGCTAATTTAGTTCACTAATCATGTTATTTAAAACATGGATTTGGGTACTTTTTGAATTAACTATTGTCTTTATTTTATTAAGTCTCCCAGCCAGCAATTTTCATGCTTCATCCAATTGGTTTGGAAATTTTCCGATTGATAAGCTAGTCCATATTTGCTTATTTGGTTCTTTATCATTTTCAATCCTAGTACATTTTGAAAAATCAAAATTTACAAAATTAAAAACAGTCAGGGCACATGCTTATGTTTTAATTTTTTGTACCCTTTATGGAATTGTGATGGAATATTATCAAAAATATTATGTACCCAGCAGAGGATTTGATGTAAATGATATGCTTGCGGATGCTTTAGGTGCCATCATTGCGCTTCCTATTTTATATCATTTTAGGAAAAGAAATTTGAGCAATAAATAAGTACTATGGGAATTGAAAAAGATATACAACAGGCCAATTTCAGAAATGAATTCCAAAAAATGGGTATCAATCTTTTGTTTACAGCAAACTGGTTGAATGAAAGAATTGGTCGTGTATTAACAACAGAAGATATTACCCAACAACAATATAATATTTTGAGAATTTTAAGAGGGAGCGAAGTGCCCTTGAGTACCTTGCAAATTAGAGAAAGGATGTTGGATAAGATGAGTGATACCAGCAGGATAGTAGATAGGTTAATTGTTAAAGAATTAGTACAAAAAGCAGCTTGTAAAGTGGACAAGCGATTAGTAGATATTACTTTAACACAAAAGGGATTGGATTTAGTGCAAAAATTAGATCAGTTTAATGATCAAATTGATGCAATTTTAAAAGGGGTAACTGAAACTGAAGCAAACACATTGAACCAAATATTGGACAAATTAAGAAGCCTTCCTGATCATCCGTAATAAGTTAATTAAAAATTTTATGCGCTATTTATTTTGTATACTATTACTTGTAGGAAGTAATTTAGTATATGCACAACCAAGTATTGAGAATAAAAATGTATTTGAATTTAGAGGTGTTTGGATTGCAACTGTTGTTAATATTGACTGGCCTAGCAAACAAGGCTTAAGCAATGATTTACAAAAACAAGAATTTATCGCCTTATTGGATATGCATAAAAAAAATGGAATGAATGCCGTTATTATGCAAGTACGTCCTTCGGGTGATGCATTATATCCTTCTACATTAGAACCATGGAGTGAATTTTTAATGGGTAAACAAGGCTTACCACCTAGTCCATTTTACGATCCCTTAAGTTTTATGATTGCTGAAACACATAAAAGAGGAATGGAATTTCATGCATGGATAAATCCTTATCGCGCTGTGTTCAATACCAGCAAATCAAATATTGCTCCCAATCATTTAACAAAAACGCATCCTGAATGGTTTGTTGATTATGATAATAAAAGAATTTTCAATCCAGGTTTACCTGAAGTTTGGAAACATACTAATCGAGTCGTAAGCGATATTGTTACGCGTTATGATATTGACGCCATTCACTTAGACGATTATTTTTATCCCTACAAAGTACCAGGTAAAAATTTTAATGACGACGATACTTATCAAAAATATAGTAGAGGCTTAAATAAAGAAGACTGGCGTCGAAGTAATTGCGATACCATTATTAAGCAATTATCAGCAACCATACATAGTATAAAACCTGGGGTTCAATTTGGTATTAGCCCTTTTGGTGTATGGCGCAATAAGTCAAAGGACCCAGAAGGCAGTGAAACAAAAGCGGGTGTTACCAACTATGATGACTTATATGCAGATATTATGTTGTGGCAACGAAAAGGATGGGTGGATTATATTGCGCCTCAATTATACTGGGAACATGGTCATGCACTAGCTGACTATGATGTATTAATTAACTGGTGGGATCAACATAGTAATAATAGAAATTTATACATTGGTCATGGTATTTATCGTGCTGGAACCACCACTAATTGGAAAAATAGCAATGAAATACCATATCAAATTAAAAGATTAAGGAGTTTAAAAAATACAAGAGGTAGCGCCTATTTTAGTAGCAACACCTTTAAATCAAATCCAAATCATTGGAATGATACGCTTCAAAACAATTATTATAAAAAGCCCGCTTTATTACCCACTATGCCATGGCTGGTTCAATATGAAGTTGCTGCTCCTAATGTGATAAAAAAATCAGATAATAATTTTCAAATTGAAATAGTGAAAATTAAACAAGTAAAGCAACTAGCCATACTTAGTTTATCCAACAAGGAATACTCGGTTGAAAGTATAGTATCAGCCGATACAAAATTTGTAAATTTAAACTCGCTTGGAATAGACAGACAAAAAAATACAAAGTATTGGATTGTAGCTATTGGTCATCAAAACCAATTAAGCAAACTTGTTGAATTATAATGGAAGCTTTTTGAATACCTTAACGATCAAAAGCTCGCTTTAAAGGTATATTCTCATTTGCCTTAATAATAAGTGGCACATGCTCTACCACCGTCATATCATTATCTAATCCAAAGGCCTTTTGATCGCTTTGCGCTAAATGTTTAATATTGAAATAAGTATCCATAATAAAATCTTCCCTAATACTTAATTCATTTTCAATACTAAAGAAACTTTCAATAATAACATAAGTAATATCAGCGTGGAAATCCTTACTTTTTAAAGACTCATATTTGCTGTAAATGCCCAACTCGTGTGACTCATTTAATTCTTGCATTACTTTCTTAAATAAAACGTTGACTCTTGGTTGAATTCTAAATCCTAAATTAAAGTCAATACGCATAACCTTGTCATCAACTAACTCCCTAATACTATACTCCATACCATAAGGCGAATCGGTACGATCAATATGTATAAACCAATAAATGTCGGCACGCTTAGGTTTACGGTTTAAAATTGAATCAATGATTCGATGTTCAATTTCTCTATGATTGTTAGCTTTTGTTAAATACACCAAATGAGTCGCGTACTTAGGCATATCCTTATCAGCACTTAAATCAACTAATGGTTCTAAATAGTCTTTTAATTTTACAAAATCCAAATAACGATTAGCAATTTTACGAGCTCTATGCCAAATCATCATCACAAAAATCATACTTAATGAAAAAATAAAAGTAACCGCTGCTTCGTGGATTTTAACAATATTGGCTGCAAAGAATGAAAATTCAACAATCACAAAAATGGTTATAATCAATGCAACAATACCTTGGCCCCATCTTTTTACATTCAACAAATAAAAGTTCATTAACATGGTCGTCATAATCATGGTTATGATAATCGAGAATCCATATGCAGCTTGCATATTCTCACTTTTCTTGAAATACAAAAGCATGGTTACACAGCCTATCCATAAAATAAAATTTAAACTAGGAATATATATTTGTCCTTTTTGGTCAGTAGGAAATTTGACTGTTACACGAGGCCAAAAATTCAAGCTGATCGCTTCATTGATTAAAGTGAATGAACCACTAATTAATGCTTGGGAAGCTATAATGGTTGCAATGGTGGCTACACCAATTCCTGGAATTAAAAACCAATGAGGCATAAGTTCAAAGAATGGGTTTACACCACTAGTTGCCTCACTCATATGATTTAATAACCAAGCGCCCTGACCCATATAACTCATTACGAGTGCAATTTTTACAAACATCCAGCTCACTTGGATATTTTGACGACCACAATGTCCCAAGTCGCTATACAATGCTTCCGCACCTGTGGTACAAAGGAATACTGCTCCTAATAACCAAAAACCTTTTGGGTAATGGGTTAATAACTCATAAGCATAATAAGGATTGATAGATTTTAAAATTCCTAAATTTTGAACAACCTGACTTAGTCCTAAAATTAAAATCATTGAAAACCATAAAAGCATAATTGGACCAAAAGCAAAACCAATAATTTTAGTACCAAAACGTTGAAAGAAAAACAATAATGAAATAATGGCCATTACAATACCAACGGTTAAATTATTACCTGGTACAAATATTTTTTCCAACCCTTTTACATCTTTTAATCCTTCAATTGCAGAAGCTACCGAAATAGGTGGTGTAATCATACCATCCGCTAACAACATGGCTGCACCAATGATTGCAGGAACATAAATCCATTTTACATAACGACGTACTAATGCAAAAAGAGAGAAAATACCACCCTCCCCTCTATTGTCTGCTCTTAATGTTAAAAAAACATATTTGAATGTAGTTTGTAAAGTCAAGGTCCAAAATACACAGGAAATGGCTCCGTAAATAAGTTCAGCATTTACTGGATTATTTCCTTTAATAGCACTGTTGATAATCGCGCCAAATACATACAATGGCGATGTTCCGATATCTCCGTAAATAATTCCTAAAGTAACAATTAATCCAGCTACAGAGAGTTTGTGGGCATGCCCACTTGATGTATGTGCCATGAAATTTTTAGATTGGAGAACAAAGTTTATAAAAAATATATAAACAAAGTGTTTTCCGAGGCAAGTATTTTATTTTTATTTTCGTTTCTAAAATATAACCCTCTCTTTTATAAAAAACACTTAATACTAAGGCTTGTAAGTTCCAAACATCTCCTCTACGGCCTTAAACCTAAAATCAAAAATTCCTTGCAATTGCTTTTTAACAAGGATCACATTGGCTATATCCCCTAAAAAGCCCAATGGTATTTTATAATGCACAATATCTTCCATACAAACACCGCCGGGTATGGCCTTAAAATGATGTTGGTGGTGCCAAAGACTATATGGACCAAAACGTTGTTCGTCTACAAAGTATTTCCCTTCCTGAACATGGGTGATTTCAGTCATCCAATACATGGGAATACCCAAAAGCGGGCTTACTGTATATTCAATAATTTGCCCTGGATACATTTTTTCGCCATGGTGTTTACTGATAATATTGAACCCCATGTGACTAGGTGTAATTTTGGCAAGATTGGCAGGACTACTAAAAAAGTCCCAAGCTTGTTCCAAGCTGATGGGTAAATTTTGGATGGTATGAAGACTATATACTTTTGACATACTTATACAACAAGCAAGTGATGATTTTGTTGTGTTTAATCGCAAGAAAGCCATTAATTTTATAAAATGATAAGCAAACAAGAGCAAGCCAAAGCATTTGAAGCAGTTTATGAAGGGCTCAATGAACAACAAAAATTGGCAGTAGATAATATTGAAGGGCCGGTCATGGTCATTGCTGGACCCGGAACTGGAAAGACGCAGATTTTAGGTGCAAGAATTGGCAAAATACTTTTAGAAACGGATACGGCTCCTGAAAATATTTTATGCCTGACCTATACCGATGCTGGCGCGATTGCCATGCGTAAACGTTTAATTAATTTTATTGGTAGTAGTGCCTACAAGGTTAATATTTCGACATTTCACTCCTTTTGTAATGATATCATACAGGACAATTTATCATTATTTGACAAAACCTCTTTAGATCCTATTTCTGAATTAGAAAAAATCGAACTGCTTAAGAAATTAATTGATGGTTTTAATAAAAACAACCCCTTAAAAAGATATCGTGGTGATATTTATTATGAAATGAGCAACTTGTCAAAGTTGTTTAGTGCTATGAAAAAAGAAGGATGGACGCCCGACTACCTTATAGAGAAAGTAAATGATTACATTAAAGAAATCCCATTTAGAGATGAGTATGTATATAAAAGAAAATACAAACAATTTGAAGCAGGCGACTTAAAACAAGGACAAGTGGATGCAGAAATGGAAAAGATGGAAAAGTTGAAAGCTGCCATTGCTTGTTTTAATGTGTACCAACAATTAATGAAGGATAAGAATAGGTATGATTTTGATGACATGATTAATTGGGTCATTAATGCATTTAAAGAAAATAAAAATTTACTAGCCCAATACCAAGAAAGATTTTTATACATTTTAGTGGACGAGTTTCAAGATACAAGTGGAACCCAAAATGAACTAGTTCAATTATTAGTCAATTTCTGGGAGCAGCCTAATTTGTTTGTTGTTGGAGACGATGACCAAAGCATATTTAGATTCCAAGGAGCGAACGTTGAAAACATGTTACATTTCCAGAATCAATATGCGCAGGATATTTTAACTATCGTACTTGAAAATAATTACAGATCCACACAGCCCATATTAGACGCTTCCAGTATTGTCATTAATAACAACCAAGAGCGTTTGGTGAATAAAATCAAAGGATTAGAGAAAAAATTAATTGCCTCAAATCCTGAAAATTTAATCAGTCCTATTGAACCCAACGTAATTGCCTACCATGTGCCTTCGGATGAAATGATTGATATTACGGAACAGATAGTAGCACTCATAGATAAGGGAGTGGCTCCAAATCAAATAGCCGTATTGTATAAAGAGCATCAGTATGGAGCGGAGATTGCCCATTTTTTGATGCAGCAAAAAATACCTGTATTTACTAGACGAACAGCTAATTTGTTAGACCAAACATTAATAAAACAAATCATCACGATACTTGATTATTTAAATTGTGAATTAGACCAACCTTACGAAGGCGCTAATTTGCTTTTTGAAATCTTACACTTTAAATGGTGGGAAATATCACCCATTACCATTGCAAAAGTGACCGTTGAAGCCAATCAATTAAAATATGGTAATGCTGAAAATGCATTTAGAAAAGTATTAGTTGATAAAACACAACAAGTACAAGGAAGTTTGTTTCAAGAAGGCGGCATGCCTGAATTAGCAAAAGCGGTTCAAGTACTTGAATCCCTAATAAGTGAAGTGCCAAATGTAACCCTCTTGAATTTAGTGGAACAAATATTGCAAAAAACAGGCATCATACAAGCAGTATTGCAGTCGCCCAATAAAGGATTTGAGCTAGACGTTATTACTAAATTTTTTGATTTCATAAAGGAAGAAACGCATAAAAGACCAAGCTTACAATTAAAAGAATTAGTTGAAATGATTGCGCTTATGCAAAAAGAAGGCATTAGACTTTCTTTACCTATCACTACAGGGGGCGAGACTGGCGTAAATTTATTAACTACGCATGGAAGTAAGGGCTTGGAATTTGAATATGTATTTGTGGCGGGAACGAACGCACATTATTGGGAAAAGAAAAGGTCAAGTAATAGCACAGGTTATACACTTCCTGACACCGTGTTAAGTAGTTTAGAAAGCGGAGATGATAAAGAGGAATTAAGAAGATTGTTTTATGTAGCCATTACAAGGGCAAAAAAACAATTACAGATTTCATACGCATTGAATAAAAATGATGGTAAGGTTGCAGAGGCAAGTCAATTTATAATTGAATTAATGAATGATAGTAACCAAAATATTATTGATAAAACAATTAGCGATGAGCTGAAAATGCAATATAAATTGTTACACATACAGTCAACACAAGTACCTGAAATCGATCAATTGGAGGCAGATTTTATTAATCCAAGACTTGAGGCCTTTACCTTAAATGTTACAGCACTTAATAATTATTTACAATGTCCATTGCATTTTTACTATAACAGTCTTATTAAAGTACCTGCAGGTAAATCAGAAGCTACCACTTTTGGATCAGCAGTGCATGATGCCTTAAATAAATTATTCAAAAAAATGCAAGAACGGGATAATGTATTCCCGAGTAAACAAGAGTTGGTGCAAGACTTTATTTATTACATGAATAGACATAGAGAGGCATTTACCCAAGTTGAATTTAAAAATAAAAAGGAACATGGGGAAACGGTGCTAAACAACTACTATGACGTTTATATTGACCAATGGAATAAAACGGTTACCACCGAATATCGAATAAACAATGTTGTCGTAAATGGCATTCCATTAAAAGGAGCAATTGATAAAATTGAATTTAGTGGGAAGCAAGTTGTGGTGATAGATTATAAAACAGGAAGTGTTGAAAATGCAAAAGAAAAATTAAACTCGCCTAATGAAAAACATCCTGATGGCGGAAATTATTGGAGACAAGCTGTATTTTATAAAATATTATTGAATCATCACCCCAAAAACTGGGAGGTTACAAGTGCTGAATTTGACTTTGTTGAGCCGAATAAGAAAAAGCAATTTGAGAAAGTAGCTATTAACATTAGTGATGCGGATATCACAACGGTTACCCAGCAAATACAGGCTGTTTGGGAAAAAATACAACGAAAGGACTTTTATACCGGATGCGGAAAAGCTGAATGTCATTGGTGTAATTTTGTGAAAAATAATGAGTTAACTGTGGCATTACACGAAATCCCAAGTGGGGATATGGAAGAATCTGATTAAGTTTGCATTCATGAGGAAACGTATTGTAGGACCACTTTTTTTGTGCAAAGCATTAATAGCTATTTATCTTATTCAAGGATTAATGTCTTGTGCCAATATTGTACCACCAACGGGTGGACCAAGAGACAGTATTCCAGCTTATCGTGTTTTTGCTAAACCTAAGGATTCTTCAATACAAGTTCAACCAAAGGAAATTATTATTACGTTTAATGAATACATCAATGTTAGTAGTATTCAAGAAAACCTTATTGTTTCTCCTACTTTAAAAAATACACCTTTAGTTGAATCAAAATTAAATTCAATTCGAATTCGCATCAACGATTCATTGTTAAAAAATACAACCTATCGTATACAATTTGGCAATGCCATTAAAGATGTTAATGAAGGCAACACGACTAGTGATTTCTCCTACGTATTTAGTACAGGCGAATCCATTGATACAGGTAGGTTGTATGGTTCAGTTAATTTAGCTGAGACGGGAAATATAGACAGTACTTTAATTGCGGTATTGCAACCAGCGGGTAATGACACAGCGATATATAAAAATCGGCCTAATTATTATAGCAAAATAAGTGGAAAAGGAAAATTTAGTTTTGACTATTTGCCATTTCATAAATTTAATTTGTTTGTCTTGCCAAATGATTATACTAAACGATATGATGATAGCACAAAACTTTTTGCTTTTTCTGATACTACAATAGAAGTAAATAAACAAAAGGATTCCATTCGATTATATGTTTTTCAAGCCTATCCAAAAAAAGAAAAAAAGAAAAGCATAAATAAAACCCAACTTAAACGTAATACTGCAACCTTGAAGTATACAAAAAATTTAGAAGGGAATGAATTAGATTTACTAAAGCCATTACAATTAGACTTTGAAACGCCCATTCATTTATTGGATAGTTTCCCTATTACACTAACGGATACATTTAATCGTCCCCTTAGCAATTACAATATTCATATTGACACCCTTAAACCAAATACGGTATCCATTGATTATGCTTGGATGGCGAGTACGCCTTATCATTTATTGCTTCCCAAAAATGCAGTCAAGGATTCACTTAATAATTTTTTAGTCAAAACAGATACTATAAAATTCATAACAAAACCATTAACTTTTTATGGATCATGTATCATAAGAATCAATGGATATGATCAGTATAAAAATCCATTACTTTTATTGACACAGGATGAAAAAATCATGTTTAAATTTCCGATCACACAACATTTACTAAATATAGCACAACTACCTCCAGGCGATTATCAACTTAAAATACTAGTGGATGACAACAACAATGGTAAGTGGGATTCAGGGAGCTTTGGATTTGGTAATCCAAACAAACAACCCGAAAAAGTGTTAAACATTCAAACTAAGTTAAATATTAAGGCTGATTGGGATAATGAAATAAATATTAGCTTAAATAAGTAATTTTAGGCCCTATAAAATATGCAATTACCTTCCACATTATTAGAAAATGCAGTAGCCGAATTTTCCAAGCTACCAGGTATCGGTAAAAAAACTGCCCTAAGATTAGTATTACATTTATTAAAACAAGAAAAAGGGATCACTACACTGTTTGGGGAAACACTTCAAAAAATGCGAAATGAAATATTGTTTTGTGAAAACTGTTATAATATAAGTGATGGTAAAATTTGTAGTATTTGTTCAAATACTGGAAGACAAAAAGACACCATTTGTGTTGTTGAAAATATAAGGGATGTTATTGCGATTGAAAATACACAACAATTTCATGGAACCTACCATGTTTTGGGCGGAATTATTTCGCCTTTAGATGGCATTGGCCCGGAACAACTTACGATTGAAGCATTGGTTAAAAGGGTTAGAGATAATCAAGTTTCTGAGTTAGTTTTTGCACTAAATCCAACCATTCAAGGGGATACAACAATTTATTATATTCAAAAAAAATTATCCAACTATTCCTGCAACATAACCACCATCGCAAGGGGAATTGCTTTTGGAGGTGAGCTGGAATATGCTGACGAAATGACGCTTGGTAAAAGCATTTCAAACCGACAACCTATTCATCAATATATTAAATAGGTTAATTTACAATAATTGTTTAATTTTAATGTTCAAACATTGATATTATTAATAAATCTACTTTTATGAAAAATATAATCTGCTGCTTCATCGTTTTTATAATGAGTTCAAATACAACATTTGCGCAACAAGTTTTTGAAACAAAGTCTGCAAAAGTTCAATTTATATCTATTGATGATCGTGACATTGAAGCCACCAATAATGAAGTGACTAGTAAGCTAGAACCTAATGGGAAATTAACTTTCAGCATGTTATCAAAAGGCTTCCACTTTGACATGAAAAAAATGGAAGAACATTTTAATGATGAATATATTGAAAGTAATAAGTTTCCAAACGTATTTTTTAATGGTCAAATAACGAATTTCAAAACCATCAATTTTAGCAAAAATGGCTCCTACCCTGTAACGGTAACTGGAACCATGCAAGTACATGGTGTAAACAAAAACATACAAACCAATGGGATCATTGAAGTAATCAATGGATTACCAAAAGCCAGTGCTAAATTTGTTGTAAGGTTAAAAGAATTTGGAATGGGTGGAATCATGATTAATATGGTTGCCGATAAAATTGAAGTAAACATTACTGCTTCCTATAAATAAGGACCCTATTTCAGTCATATCATATTTGGCTATCAACTAATACTATCCTAAATTTGCACCGCATTGCAGGTGGATTTGTTTATTGTTCAACCTGCCATCCTTTAGGAAAAAAGAACTAATAAACGGTACTTCATATCGCTCCCCTATTTTTAATTATAGTGGATTAGTTAAATTTATCCTTTTGGGTGTTGCATAAAAAACTATTTATGTCAATACAAGAGGCGCTTAAAAAAAGAATTTTGGTGATTGATGGTGCCATGGGTACTATGATTCAACGCCATAAGTTAACCGAGGAAGATTATCGTGGAACCCGTTTTGCCAACTGGCATTGTGATGTAAAAGGGAATAACGATTTATTGTGCATTACACAACCTGATATTATTTCAGCGATTCATTTACAGTATTTAGAAGCTGGTGCCGATATCATTGAAACCAATACTTTCAGCAGCACTTCCATTGCCATGGCCGACTATGACATGCAGGAATTAGCTTATGAATTAAATATAGCAGCGGCAAAATGTGTTCGTGACGCTATTGATCAATACAAAACAAAACATCCAAATACAACTGAAAAATACATTGCTGGATCCATTGGGCCTTTAAATAAAACATTGAGTTTATCTCCCGATGTAAATAATCCTGGATATCGAGCTGTTACTTTTGATGAAGTCGTAATAGCCTATACCGAACAAATAAAGGGATTGGTTGATGGGGGTGTGGATTTAATATTGGTCGAAACTATTTTTGATACTTTAAATGCAAAGGCAGCCATTTTCGCAATTAAAGAATATTTTAGAAAAATAGGCAAGCCCGAACTTCCTATTATGATTAGCGGTACTATTACCGATGCATCAGGCAGAACCTTAAGTGGCCAAACCTTGGAAGCATTTTATACATCAGTAGCACATGCCAAACCTTTAAGCGTTGGATTAAATTGTGCTTTAGGTGCTCAGGATATGCGCTCACATATTGAGGAACTTTCACAAATTGCAACCTGTTATACATCGGCCTATCCCAATGCAGGATTACCTAATGCGATGGGACAATACGACGAAGCTCCGCATGAAACAGGCGCATTTATAGAAGAGTGGGCAAAAAATCAATTTGTAAATATTGTGGGTGGATGTTGTGGCACGACTCCAGATCATATTAAACATATGGCAGACAATGTTAGAAATTTAACGCCTAGACCTTTACCTATAGTGGATACTACCATTTAATGACATTGATGAAAGATCATTGAAATTAAAACAGCAATAATTATGAGCGAACAAATACATATTAAGCCTTATTTAAGATTAGCAGGACTAGAACCCTTGGTGATTCGTCCTGAAACTAATTTTGTAAACGTAGGAGAAAGAACCAATGTAACGGGTTCTAAAAAATTCGCGCGTTTAATTAAGGAAAATAAATACGAGGAGGCATTATCAGTAGCGCGTCAACAAGTGGAAAGTGGTGCGCAAATTATTGACGTAAACATGGACGATGCCTTATTGGAAGGTGTGAAAGCCATGACCACTTACTTAAACTTATTACAGAGCGAACCTGATATTGCACGCATCCCTGTAATGATTGATAGTTCCAAATTTGAAATTATTGAAGCAGGTTTAAAATGTGTACAAGGAAAGTGCATTGTCAATTCAATTTCCATGAAAGAGGGAGAAGCAAAGTTTATTGAGCAGGCACATATATGTAAGGCTTACGGTGCAGCGGTGATTGTGATGGCATTTGATGAAGTTGGACAAGCAGATACAAAAGATAGGAAAATTGAAATTTGTGCACGTGCTTATAAAATATTAGTGGAGCAAGTAGGCTTTGACCCACAGGATATTATTTTTGACCCAAATATTTTTGCAGTTGCTACTGGTATTGAAGAACATAATAATTATGCCGTTGACTTTATAGAAGCAACTCGTGTGATAAAACAAAAAATGCCATTGGCTAAAGTAAGTGGTGGTGTTTCCAATGTATCGTTCTCCTTTAGAGGAAACGATGCAGTTCGCGAAGCCATTCACGCGGTGTTCTTATACCATGCTGTTAATGCAGGAATGGACATGGGAATTGTAAATGCAGGTCAGCTAGTCGTATATGATGAGATTGATGCTGTATTAAGAAACTTATGTGAGGATGTAATCTTAAATAAAAACAACGACAATAACCAAGCAACCGAAGCCTTAATACAATATGCCGATAATTTAAAAGCGAGCGGAGAAAATGGTGGTCAGTCATCAGAAGAAGCGAATAAGTTAAAATTGGCATGGCGGAACGATACAGTTGAAAAACGTTTAGCACATTCTTTAATAAATGGTATCACTGATTTTATTGATGAAGACACGGAAGAAGCAAGACAAAAATACAGTGCACCATTGGAAGTCATTGAAGGACCATTAATGGCAGGTATGAACCAAGTGGGTGACTTATTTGGCGCTGGTAAAATGTTTTTACCACAAGTAGTGAAAAGTGCAAGGGTAATGAAAAAGAGTGTCGCTGTATTAACTCCATATATTGAAGCAGAAAAAGAAAGATTAAAAAATGCATCCGCTGATCCAAATGGAAAAACAAAAGGTCCTGCAAAAATTTTATTAGCAACTGTTAAGGGGGATGTGCATGATATTGGGAAAAATATTGTGGGCGTAGTTTTAGGTTGTAATGGTTATGAAATTATTGATATTGGCGTAATGGTACCAGCTGATAAAATTTTAGCGGAAGCGATAAAACACGATGTTGATATTATAGGATTGAGCGGATTGATCACACCCTCCTTAGACGAGATGGTATATATCGCAAAGGAAATGAAGCGCCGAGGCATGAACATTCCTTTAATGATTGGTGGAGCCACCACATCTCGTATGCATACTGCTGTGAAAATTGCACCTGAATACAACGATGGCGTAATACACGTTTTGGACGCCTCAAGAAGTGTTACCGTAGCAGGATCACTTTTAAGTAAGGATCAAAAAGCAGGGTTCTTAGGAAATTTGGAAAAGGAATATGTACAATTAAAGGCGGACTTTGATAATAAAAAAACGGTGAAACAATTTACTCCATATGCGGAGGCATTACAAAATAAAATGCAAATTGATTGGAATCAATTTCAAGCAACTACCCCTACTTTCACAGGCAATAAAGCCATTGAAATAACTGACTTATCGGTGTTAGTAGATTATATTGACTGGAAACCATTTTTTATCGCATGGGAATTACATGGCAATTTCCCAGCTATCTTAACCGACGCTACAGTTGGAGAAGTAGCAAGCAAATTATATGCAGATGCCAACGCATTGTTAGATACCATTGTTAAAGAAAAATGGTTAACAGCAAAAGGAGCTGTTGGTTTTTGGGAAGCAGGTAGTGATGGTGATGATGTAACCATATATAATGGTTCCGACAAAACGCAATTGCATTTTTTAAGACAACAATCAAAAAAAGCGGCAGGTCAACCTAACTTTTCGCTAGCTGATTTTATTTGTCCTACTAGCGAAAATAAAAAGGATTATTTGGGGGCATTTGCAGTGACTATTCACGGCATTGAAAAGCACATTAAAGTTTTTGAAGAAAATCTTGATGATTATAATAAAATTATTTTACAAGCCTTGGCCGATCGATTAGCAGAAGCATTTGCCGAATATTTACATGCTAAAACTAGAAAAGAATTTTGGGGTTATGTAAAAGACGAACAATTGGGTAATGATGAATTAATCAAGGAAAATTATGTGGGTATTCGTCCTGCTCCTGGCTACCCTGCTTGTCCTGACCATACCGAAAAGTACACTTTATTTAATTTATTAGAAGCGGAGAAACATACTGGCATTACTTTAACGGAGAGTCTAGCCATGTATCCTGCTTCAAGCGTTTGTGGTTGGTATTTCGCTAACCCACAAAGTCAGTACTTTGGATTAGGTAAAATTCAGCAAGATCAGGTTAAAGATTATGCAAAACGTAAACAACAATCATTGGAATATATTACTAGGTGGTTACAACCAGTCATTGAGTAAATATAATTAGTTATACTTTTTCTAATAACCACCATAAGCGTTTACGAGGTTTAACTTTATAGTTATGCTGAACATATTTTGATATATGCTCAATGGCTTCATCTTCGTCATCTGTAAACAAAATAAACTTTTTATCTTCTTCCGAAATAGTTCCATTATCTATCATCTGTTCCATCCAATCAATTAAAGGTTTATAGTAGGCTTGACCCATTACCACAATTGGAAAATCATTGATCACTTTAGTTTGGACTAAAGTAAGGGTTTCGAAAAATTCATCCATCGTTCCAAAACCACCAGGCATAATTATAAATGCATAAGAATATTTTACCATCAACACTTTTCTGATAAAAAAATAATTAATCGTCAATGAGACCTGTGTGTATGGATTCGGTTGCTGTTCAAAAGGTAATTTAATATTACATCCAATAGATTTTCCACCGGCTTCAAATGCGCCTCTATTAGCAGCTTCCATAATGCCTGGGCCCCCGCCTGTCATGGTTGTTAACCCTAATGAAGCTATCCCCTTCCCAATCTGTCTGGCTTTTATATAAAATGGATGGTCCTCCTTAAACCGAGCAGAGCCAAAAACAGTTATGCAAGGTCCTACAAAGTGAAGGGTTCTAAATCCTTTTATAAATTGTACAAATATATCAAAAGCGAATTTTAACTCATGTATTCTTGTTTTTGGTCCTTCCAGATTATAATTTTTATGACTTGCAGGTATAATTCTTTTTCGGTAACCCTTTTTTATTTCTTGACTCATTTTATGTTTATTGTCCTTTGATAAAGTTATCATAAAATATGTACTCTTGTTCGTGAAATAAGTTAAATTTGAACTGTATATTTAAGCAAATGAAGCCCATTAAATATTTTCTACCCCTATTTATTTTACTATTCATTCACTCAAATGGTTTCGGCCAATCAACAGTTGTATTGGAACAGATACAAGTATATTCAAGCTTGAATCCAAATGCAAAATATTGGCAATTACCTGATGATATTACAGGTATTCAAAAGGCATTGGATGCTGGCATATTTAAAGAAAGTAATTTACAGCGCCTCACCTCATTTTTAACAGTTAAAAAAACATTGACCAAACAAAACCAAGTGGGGAAAATCACCCTTAATTGGGAAGCAACCAGAAACATTCCTTATCATGCTTATTTGGAATTATATGAATTAGATCCTGAAACGACTTATGAAAATAAATTAGTCAAAGTAAGTGAATCTAAAAAAGACAGTATACAAGCAGTTTGGGCATTGGTTGTTGGTATATTTAATCAGGAACATCAACGAATTTTTCAAAAAACAATTTTATTAGGTATTATACCCGTTCCGTCTTTAGGCATTGGATACCCAAGCAATTGGGTAGTCACGACACCTAATACTTTATATCAAGCTATCAACAAAGGCATTCAATTAATAAGTAAGGACATTGATAATATGGAATTTATGGAAGCCGCAGTGCCTCATACCGCCTTTGCAACTGATAACTACTGGATGCCTGTAATTCATAACCAACCCAGAATTATGTTTGATACCACTAGTGGGTTTATGAGTTATGTAAGTACCGCTGGGATGCAATTATTGCGTATACCAAATGCAAGTCTTACAAAAATAGATTTGAAAAATAAAGACATCAACTACCCCTATGCTAATTTAATAAACACGATTAAAAAAACAAGAGCTAATTTAAATAGCAAAGAATATTATAAGATCATTCAACCCTTAAGAGATGTCAATGGAAATAAAGATTACACTTTAAATGCCAACATTGAATTTAATACGAATTTCAATAACAATGCTGAATTATCGCAAACATCAGCACTACAGTTTTTGTCAGAAATACCTAATATAATATACGATGGGAAAGACAGTATTGGTTATTTTACAGTGCAGCATGGGGTAACTGAAAAGGATAAATTTTACTACCCACATAAAATTTATAACGGCTATGACTCAACAAAGCAATTTGAAATCATAGAAGCCACAAACAGTTTTCCAATCATACATACTAATGTCATAACAGGCAAAGCATATGGACAAGAATTTAGTATTCAGTTTGATAATGGGCAACAGTTAAAAACAATATTATTAGATCATAAAATAATCATGGTTATGGAAGGAAATAAAAAACCAAAGCAAATGGTTAACCTATCAAAGATCAGTAATAGCAACATAAATAATTTATTATTATTAATGGCATACGGCGAATTATTTCAAAGTCCTAATTAATTTATTTTATAAAATGAGAATTGTAAGTTATAATGTAAATGGTATTCGTGCCGCCATTAAAAAAGGTTTAATGGACTGGTTAAAATCTTATCCTATCGACGTATTATGTATTCAAGAAACCAAGGCTACCCCTGATGATATTGACTTGAATTTATTTACTGAATTAGGTTATCACGTTGCCTGGTATCCAGCACAAAAAAAAGGTTATAGTGGGGTGGCTATATTTAGTAAAAAAAAGCCAAGTCAAATTGTATATGGGAATGGTTATGAAATGAGTGATTATGAAGGAAGGGTAATTCGGATTGATATTGACGACCTTACCATTGTAAATTGCTACTTCCCTTCGGGTACGAGTGGTGATGAGCGACAAAATTATAAATATCAATGGTTGACAGAATTTAATAGTTGGATTGAAAAATTAAAAAAAGAAAGACCTAATATTATTGTTGCTGGTGATTATAATATTGCACATTGCGATATTGACATTCATGATCCAAAAGGAAATAAAAAATCATCTGGATTTTTACCTGAAGAAAAAGCCTGGATGGATCAATTCATTGCAGCAGGTTGGATAGATAGTTATAGACATATTAATCCAACCACTACTGGTGCGTATTCATGGTGGAGCCAGCGATTCCCATCCGTAAGACTTAAAAATAAAGGTTGGAGAATTGATTATTTATGTACAACAAATGAGTTAAAAAATAGGATTCAATCAGCTACTATTTTACCCATGGTAAAACATAGTGATCATTGCCCTATTGAATTAGCCTTAAAAAATAAATAGCCATGTACGTTTATAATATTAGTTTTCAAATTGACCCAATGCAGCAAGAACTATGGTTACAATGGATGAAAAGCAAATTCATGCCCATGGTAAATTCCACTGACATTTTTGAAGATCAAAAGTTTTATGAAATAAACGTTTTGGAAGACCAAGCACCCACTTATACCCTTCAACTATTCACTTCCTCGGAAGAAAAAATGGAAAATTACCAAGTAAATATCGCATCATCCATCATGGATGAACTTCAAAATACCTGGGGAAATCAATGTTTTCACTTTATTACGACAATGAAAATTGTGAATTGATTGTGGATAGATTATTCTTGCCAAACCCTTATCAGGCTTAGTTTTCAGCATTTATATTTATGAAACCCTTTGACAGAAAGGGTTTCATTCATTTTATAATGTATATGACAAAAATCAATTGTACCTAATAGCTGGTCAAAAGCTTACTATTTAAGGGTTTTGGTGGAAAAATAAAAACAAAAATAATTAGTAAAATATTTTTTCGTTTCATAAAACCTAATAAATTTGTCATATCGTTTAAAACTATAAAAAACACATTTATGAACAAAGCAGAATTAATCGCACACATTGCGGACAGCGCAGAATTAACAAAAACATCAGCAAATGCAGCTTTAGATGCATTTATCGAAGCAGTAACTAAATCTTTGAAAAAAGGTGATAAAGTAACTTTAGTAGGTTTTGGTACTTTTTCAGTATCTAAGCGTGCTGCAAGAACTGGTCGTAACCCACAAACAGGTGCTACAATCAAAATTAAAGCTAAAAAAGTTGCTAAATTCAAGGCTGGTAAAGAATTAAGCGGAAAATTATAGTCTGAAATTTATTTCAGTAAAAACCCCCTAATGTCAGGGGGTTTTTTTATTTTTGCTATCCAATCACTAAATTAAACTTATTATCATGGGTAGAGGAGATAGAAAAACAGCAAAAGGAAAAAGAACAATTGGTTCATTTGGCAAAAGCAGACCACACAAAGTTGCCAAATCAAAGAAAGCTACTAAAGCAAGCGCTTAAGCATTTCTAGACAATTTATAAGATTCCCCGAACCTACACCGTATGTTCGGGTTTTTTTATACTAATTTTGCATATTATGAAGCGATTTATATTATTTATCATGTTACAAGTGACCACCGCTAGCTTGTATGCACAATGTTCTATTTGCACCAAAACGGCAAGCCAAATGGGCGAAGATGCTGGAAAGGGCTTCAACCTGGGTACAATTTACCTTGCGGCAATGCCTTTTACAATTATCGGCTACATCGCCTTTAAATGGTGGAAGAACGAAAAACAAGGCTAGCTCATTTGTTTGTCTTCACTTAGTTGTAAGAATTGCTGTGTAAATATTTGGAAGGCGATGACTACCCATACCATAAAACATCCAACTACCTTTAATGCATAAGGCACCATCACATAGTTTCTTAAATAGGGTGTAAATAAATCTGAATAGGAGAAGCTTGAAAAGAAAATCGATACTATAAATAGGATGTTATTCCATTTTGTTTTTTCTTGCAATACATACCATAAACAAATTGCAGTCACCCCAATGATATAGGTGGGAGACTCGCTACCTGTATTAAATACATTAATAAAAAGCAATACCGAACATAACATATAAAGTCGGTAAATGGAGTTAGTGAAATATTTATACTGTAAATATTGTGCTCCGAAAATCAATAAACCTGGGATAATAAATAACCATTTATTGAGATTAGGTAAATTAAAAACCCGCTTCACCATACCCTGAATCGTAACATCTACCATATTATGATACATGTCGCGGGTCATATCAAAATTTGACTTTAAGGCTAATGCCTCGGCCCAGTCCTTATAAGATTGAATCAAAAAACTAGGACTTGTTGCTAATAAAGGAATTAGGAGTAGCACTACAAACCAAAATAGCAAAGAAATAATAAATGTTTTTTTATGCTTACTGAAAAAGAAAAATGCAAGGCCAGTGATACTATACAATTTGATAAAAAATCCCAACATGATCATAGCTGATGATTTTACTTCCTTTTGCTTCATTAAATATACAAAGGATAGTATGATCGTAGCAGCCATTATGCCATTGCTTTGTAAATTAGAAGCCGCATTCATCATTTCATTAGCCGATAATATAAGTATGAAATTTTGTTGACGGGCCGTAATGGGCAATTGTCTAATAGCATAATAAAGTACCCCAGCGTCTAAAATCCCCCATACAAACGCGCCCAATTGTGTAGGCAAAAAAGAGAAGGGCGAAACTAATAAAGCAAAACTTGGACTGTAATAATAATGATCCCAATATTGTGAAATATATTCGACGTATAAATTTGTTTCATGTATTAAATGAAAATAAGATTGTCTGAAAATAACAAAGTTATTGATCGCATGATTATTTAATGCAGCTAACAAGGCAATCGATACTAAACCAAACCAAATGGCAGCAGCTATTTTATTATTATCCACTAATTTATTTCCAATATCTTTAAAATTCATAATAGGTTTTTATAACCGTTAATAATTCCGAAATGCCTACACCGGTATTGGCAATAGTTTGTACAACATTGGTTTTGATTCCAATGCGTTGAGAAAGTGCTTGATGTAAATGATACACGAATTGTTCAGCATCAGGACGGTCCGCTTTATTGACAACAAAAATATTAGCTACTTCAAATAAACCTGATTTCATCATTTGAATTTCATCACCCGCTTCTGGCACTAAAACTAAAATGGTCGGATAAGCAACTTGCGCAACCTGCACCTCGGACTGCCCCACACCTACGGTTTCTAAAATGATATAATCAAAGCCAACAGATTGAAGTAATTTAACAATTTCTGCAATGGGTTCATTTAAGCCCCCTAAATATCCTCTATTCGCAAGTGAACGAATGTATACAAATGAATTTAAGTACCATTCCCTCATTCTTATTCTATCTCCTAATAAAGCCCCCTTATGTATCACTGAACTAGGATCCACCGATAATACTGCTACTTTTTTCCCCTCTTCCACGAGGGCGCCAATTAGTTTTGAAATCAAAGTGCTTTTCCCTGCCCCTGGTGGTCCTGTAATACCTATAACAGGAACAGCCTTTGGATGTAATTCATTTGACAATACCTGCTCATTGTTGGTATTATTTTCAATTTGAGAAATAGCCCTGGCAAGTAATAAAAAATTACCTTCTATCACACCCTTTTGAATATTTTCCACTTGAATCATTCCACTAAATTAAATGAGGTTATAATTTTTATACTCGCCAATTTTAAATCCAATAAAGTCTTCAATAGGCTGAATGAACCTATCTTTTAATTTCCATTTTGCTTTAGTTTTATCAAAAGTATATTCCCAATTTTGATGATTGACTTTTTCCTGCATATAACAAGGGTGTGTGCCAGTAAATAAAACTACTCTATCGACATTATTCCAATCGTAATTTGTTTTAGTTAATTGTTTTTCAACTGCATCCTTATCATGATACTGTTCACCAAACATTTGCGCTTTTTTCCTGAAGGATACGGGTGGTCTCACACCGTTGTAGTGATAAACAGTTGCCTCCACTAATTTCACACGAAGCTTCTCCCCTTTATCCGTTCCATTTTGATAACCTTCAACTGATTTATACTTTCTAAATCCTTGCGAGTCTCTATAAGATCTTGCACCTAAATTATTTCGAAAAATGCGTACTTCAAAATTGTGCACTCTTCTCGTGTTCCTGTAATAATTATACCCTCCCCAAAAATGCAAGAAAGGTAAAATAAATCCATCTATATTACTATCTCCATTGTACTTTTCAATGGCTTTTTTAATATTTCCAATTTGATTTTCATGAATCACTTCGTCAGCTTGAATATGAAACGCCCAATCACCAGTAATTTGATCCAATGCAATATTTGTTTGCTGTGCAAAAATCTGACCTCCCGTTTTTAAATTCGAATCCCAAATGGTATCAATAATTTTAATCTTATCTGAATTTAAATTAACAATCGCGTCTCTTGTACCGTCTGTTGAATCACCTACTGCAATGATAAATTCATCACAAATAGGAAGGGCCGATTGTATGGCTTCTAAAAAAGGAACGCCATAGTCAAACCCATTTCTCACATAACTAAAGCCAGAGATTTTCATTTCATTTTTTTTACTACTTCAAATAACCGAAATCTTTTGCAACTTGCCTATACTTTTAAGTAAACTTTGAAACAAAGAGTTTAATTTTGTGCCTGAACTAAGTTTATGACAACTAGTATTTGTTTTGATTTTGGTAATACCCGTTTGAAAGCTGCCATTTTTAATAATCATGAATTATTAGAAGTGGTTGTGTTAAACAATGGTGATTTGATTGAAATTGAATCGCTTTTAGACAAATTCAAGCCTCTTAAAACTATTTTATCATCGGTGATTCATCATGATAAAAATATCGAGCTGCTGTTGGCTCAAAAGTCTAAATTTCATTTACTTGGACCTTCTACCATCATTAATTTTACCACTTCCGTAGGAAAGCCCGAAACTATTGGGGCTGATCGTTTAGCGCTTGTTGCAGCAGCAGTTGACCTTTACCCTAATCAACATAACCTGATTATATCCCTTGGAACCTGTATTACTTACAATTTTGTGAGCAACGAACACGCTTTTTTAGGGGGTAGTATCTCACCTGGAACCCAAATGAGATTTAGGGCAATGCACGAACAAACTGCCTTATTACCCTTAATTCAGCCCTCTTCCGAGTTCACTTTAGTCGGTTATGATACTAAAACCAACCTTTTAAGTGGGGTAATATTGGGAATAGCGGCCGAAATAGACGGAATTATAGCTGCTTACGAGGAAAAATATGCCAACTTTAACGTGCTATTAACCGGTGGTGACATTTGTTATTTTGTACCTCACCTAAAAAAGAGGATATTTGCCGACCCAAATTTAATATTTAAAGGACTTTATGCTATTTGTGAAAAAAATAATTAGGCTCATACCCCTCCTCGTTTTAGTTTGTTCATTTTTACCGACTAAGGCTCAAATCAATTCTCCATTTTCTAGATACGGTTTAGGGAACGAAGTACTCAACAGTCAAAATACAACCAGTCAGGGAATGGGTGGTTTTACAGCTGCTTATACAAACAGCATGAATGGCAATTTCGGACAAAGTGTAAATTTCAATAATCCAGCTGCATATGGTGGCATATATATGACCACTTTTGATTTAGGAATGAACTTAAGCAATAGTACCTTAAAAGGTAATAATCCTGTTTCTAAATTTAGCTCTGCTTATTTCGCACCAAACTATCTTGCCATTGGTTTACCCATTGACAAGGTTAAAAAAATGGGTATGGCATTTGGATTAAGACCCTTGAGTCAAATAAGTTATTCACTAAATGAAGGAAAGGCATTATCAAATGGTGATTCATTATACAACAATTATATTGGTCAGGGTGGTCTTAATCAAGCATTTATAGGATTTGGCAAAACTTGGAAGCACATAAGTTTAGGCTTTAATACTGGTTATAATTTTGGTAAAAAGAAAATCGAAAACATTAAGTCCTTTAAATATGATGTTGATTCAAGTAATTATTACCAATCTCAGGCAAGTACAAATACTTTAATGGGCGGCCTATTTTTTCAATTAGGTATGATGGGTGAAATTGAGTTGCAAACTACCACACATAAAGTGGTTACCGATAAAACGCAATATACTTTTGGGTTTGGTGCAACTGCAACATTGGGTCAAAGCCTATCAGGCAAGCAAGACTTAATTAGATCAACCGGTACTTTTACAACAGGATCGGAATCGCCATTAGATACCATTTCAATAACTAACAATAAAGTTGGTCAAATAAAAATTCCATCCTCCTTTACAGCCGGTATCGCATTTCATAAAAAAGAAATTAGCAATAATGGAATGTATGAACAATTTGTGCTTGGTATTCAACTAGACAAATCAAATTGGCAGGATAGCTATCGTTTTTATGGCGAACCCGATAAATTATCTAATGCATTTATTACTCGTATAGGTTTATTATTTTGTCCTAACCCCTTAGATTTTGAAAATTACTGGTCTACTGTTTCGTATCGAGCTGGTTTTACAACTGGAAAGGATTATATAAATATTGACGGAAAAGGACTTAAAATATCGACATTTTCATTAGGCGTTGGACTTCCAATACGCAAATATCGTTCGTATGATTATCAATTTTCAGTGTTAAATTTAGCATTACAATTTGGGAAGAGAGGAAGTAGTTCGAATAGCTTTCAAGAAAGTTTTTATCAATTTACCGTTGGGTATAGTTTGAGTGATATTTGGTTTAATAAACGCAAATATGATTAATACAAAAATTCATATAATATATAAAGCAGCAGTTACTTTATTAGGTAGCTGCTTTTTTATGGCTGCTTGTGAGAACAATATTAATGATGTGAAGGCCTTGAATGATAATGTAGGAGGGATAGATATTGGAAAAGACGTTTTAATTTACATGAGTCAGGGTGGGAAAATGAGCGCAAAATTAAAGGCTCCTATCATGAAAAAATATTTATTAGATAGTGGGAAAATGGTTGAATTCCCGAATACCATCAAAGTTGATTTTTATAAGGATAGTACTAAAATTGAAAGTAAGTTAAGTGCTAATTATGCTAATTATATACAGGAACAAAATAAGTTTTTCTTAAAAGGGAATGTGGTTGTATATAATGTTAGCGGGGATACCTTATGGTGCAAGGAAATGTATTGGGACCAAGCTACTAGCAAATTTCATACCGATAAGGAAGTAGTTGTAAAGCAACATAATCCAATTTCTAAAATATATGGATTAGGGATGGAGGCAAATCAAGACTTAACAGATATTAAAATATTTAAGCCTCAATCAAACAGCTTTGCTATAATAAATGATAGCAGTGGTATAAATTAGTAAATTTAAGAATATCTTTATACTATGATTTTTGCAATAATCGCATCCATAATATTAATTGGTTTTTTTTCAGGTTATGAAATTGGCTTTGTGAGTGCTAATCGATTGAGCCTTGAGTTGAAAAAAAAGAATGGCGACCGTTCAGGACAAATTATTGCGCGTTTTTTATTAGCCCCTACTGAATTCATTGGCACTTGTTTAATTGGTTTAAACATATCATTAGTTGTATTTGGTATTTTATTTGAGCAAATTTTAGATAAATATTTGTGGGAACATTACCAGTTTGACAATTACACCATTTTATTGGGCAATACGATTCTATCCACATTTGTAATATTAGTCATTGGAGAACTAGTGCCTAAAGCCATTTTTAAAGCAAGGGCAAGTACTTTAATTACAAAGTTTGCAATATTGGCGAATATTTTTCATGTGCTGTTTAAACCACTAACTAAAATATTAGTAAGTACTGCCCAATGGGTATTGCAATTTTTATTTCAAATTAAAGTAGTCAATAAAAAGGAGGCTTTTTCGAAAATTGATTTGGCTCATTTTATACAACAAAATGTTGAACACCCAACCCAACAAGAACTTAATACCGACTTATTTGAGAATGCATTAGGTTTACCAGAAATTAAAATACGAGAATGTTTAGTGCCAAGAACTGAAATTGTGGGCGTAGAAATAAACACATCGATTGAAGAAATAAAATCCTTATTTGTTGAAACCAAATTAAGTAAACTTATTGTTTATAATGAAACCTTAGATAATATAGTGGGGTATATCCACCAATTGGATTTATTCCAAAAACCTCAAAACATACATTCGGTCATTCATCCTATTTTATTGGTACCTGAAAGCATGAGTGCTGCCGACTTAATAAACTTATTTTCTAAAAAAAGAAAAAGCATAGCCTGGGTAGTGGATGAATTTGGAGGCACTGCAGGCATGGTTACTATGGAAGACGTGTTAGAGGAATTATTTGGAGAAATTGATGATGAGTATGATGAACAAGAATTTGTTGAGAAAAAGCTGTCAGAAATAGAGTTCATCTTTAGTGGCCGTCTTGAATTAGATTATTTAAATGAGAAATATGATATCAACTTTGGAGCAGAAAATTCAGAAACATTAAGTGGTTATTTAATACATTTTCATGAATCTATTCCGAAGGTAAAAACTGTCATAAAATTAGCTCATTTTGATGCCGAAATTTTAGCTGTAAGCGATACCAGGATTGAAAAAGTGAAACTAAAAATTCATTCCTAATATTTTATAAAATTGCCTTCCCATTTTGAGTGATAAGCCTTAACTTTAGCACTCATTGAAATAGTTCCATGGCAATATTTGATAGATTTAAAAAAAGTGAAGCATCTGAGATGTCGTTTATCGACCATCTTGAAGTATTGAGAGGTACCATTGTTAGGTCATTGTCTTCCATTCTAATTGCAGCAATTGTAATTTTTATTTATAGGGATTGGGTAATGGATAATGTAATTACGGGTCCATTAAATCCAGATTTTATTACTTATCGTGCATTTTGTAATTTAAGTCACTTTTTACATTTGGGAGATTCACTATGTATGCCTCCGGTAAAAACACAATTACAAAGTACCACCTTTGGAGGTCAATTTTTGAGTGCCATTAGCATGGCCATGGTAGGTGGATTAATTGTTGCATTCCCATTTGTATTTTGGCAAATATGGCTATTTATTAAACCAGCCTTGAAAGAAAAAGAATTGAAAAATACGAGGTTCATGATTTTTTGGGTATCCTTCTTCTTTTTTCTAGGAGCATCATTTGGATTTTTTGTTTTAGGTCCATTTACATTTAATTTTTTGGCGAGCTTTCAATTGGGTACCAAAAATATTATTACTACCATTCCTACCTTTTCTGACTATTTAGACAATTTAACAAATTTGATTTTAGGTTGTGGTATTGCATTTGAATTACCAGTGATTGTTTTTCTATTGACAAAAATTGGTTTAATCACGCCTAAATTTTTAACGACTACTAGAAAGTATGCAGTTGTCATTATTTTAATCGTAGCTGCATTTATCACACCAAGTCCAGACTGGTATAGTCAAACTATTGTGTTTATTCCATTATATACTTTATTTGAATTTAGCATATTTGTTTCTCGCTGGGCAAATAGAAACATGAAACAAGAGGAAGATGAAGAGTGGGATTAATAAAATGAATAAAAAAATTGAGGACTAATTTATTTACATCAGAAACAATTAATTATGGCATTTGTATTTGACTCCAAAAAACCTATTGCAATAGGTTGTGACCATGCTGGTATAGACTATAAAAACGAAGTGAAAAATTGGTTAGAAGGTCAAGGTTACCAAGTTAAAGATTTTGGCACCTATAACACTGATTCTGTTGACTACCCTGATTTTGCACACCCCACTGCAAATAGTGTTGAAACAGGTGAAGCAAGTTTTGGTATTCTTTTTTGTGGAAGTGCCAATGGTGTTGCAATGACCGCCAATAAACATGCAGGCATTCGTGCTGGTTTATGTTGGGTAACTGAGGTTGCCGAATTAACACGTTTACATAACGATGCTAACATGATTTGCGTTCCTGCTAGATTTGTGAGTTTAGCATTAGCAAAAGAAATGATTGAAAAATTTATGACTACTGCTTTTGAAGGTGGTAGACATCAAAATAGAGTTAATAAAATTACTTGTTCATAATATTAATTACACTTTTTAAATAATCCTAAAATGAAAAAATCAATTTGGATATTAATGCTATTGGTTAGCTCAATAACATTTGCACAAAAAACAGAAGATCTAATTAAGTACAGCAAGGTTATTACAGCTGATGCTTTGAAAGCAAAACTGTCTGTAATTGCAAGTGCTGAAATGGAAGGCCGTGAAACAGCAAGTCCAGGTCAAAAAAAAGCTGCAGCTTATATAGCATCAGAATTTAAAAGAATGGGACTCAAGCCAGGTAATGGCGATAGCTACCAACAAATCTATCCAGTATATCAGGATGTGTTAACTGAAAAAAATATAGCTGTAAATGGTCAATCATTTGCATGGGATACCGATTTTACTTTTTCATTACAAACAATTATTACTGGCAAATGGGATTTTAGTAATGTTGTTTTTGTAGGTTATGGTATAGTAGATGATTCCAAAGGAATTAATGATTATACTGGCTTAGATGTAAAGGGTAAAATGGTGCTTGTTTTGGAAGGATCAAGCGCTGGAGTGCCTACAATGGGTCAAGGTGGCAACCGAGCATTTAACGCCAACACAGCTTCACCAATGTCAAAAATGCGTGCAGCAATTGCGAAAGGTGCTACTGGCATATTAACAGTGTCATCAAACTTTCCAAGAAAAGTGGCTACTGAAACAAAAGGAAGTATGTACTTGAAAAAAAATGATGCGGCTGGTTTCTTAATGGCTAATATTTCAACTGCTGTTGCGAATACAATACTAGGAAAATCAGTATCTAACATTAATGATTTTGCATCTTTTAATAAAGGTGACTATCCTACTACTTTGTCAATAACTGCAACCAAAACAACCAATAATTTAGAAAGTAGCAATGTGATTGCATACTTACCAGGAACTGATAAAAAAGATGAGTATTTATTTTTAACAGGTCACTATGACCATTTAGGAAAAAAAGGAAATGTTATTTGGTATGGCGCTGATGATGACGGATCTGGTACTGTAGGTGTCATGCAAATGGCGGAGGCTTTTTCAGCAGCTGCTAAAGCTGGAAAAAGTCCAAGACGCACCATTGTATTTATGACGGTGAGTGGAGAAGAAAAAGGATTATGGGGTTCTCAATATTATTCAGAGCATCCAATATTCCCATTGGAAAAAACCACTGCCGATTTAAATACGGATATGATTGGTCGTGTTGACACTGAACGAAAATTAGGTGATACTTTAAGTTATGTATATGTAATTGGACACGATAAATTAAGTTCAGAATTAGTGACTATTAATGAAGATGCCAATAAAAAGTCAAGTAACATTACCTTGGATTACAAATATGATGATCCTAATGATAAAAATATGATTTACTATCGTAGCGATCACTACAATTTTGCTCGTAAGGGTGTACCTATTTTATTTTTCTACGACGGTATGTTACTTGCTGATTATCATCAACCAACTGATACCATTGAAAAAATCAATTTTGATTTAATGCAAAAACGAACTGTAATGGTATATTACACGGCTTGTGAAATTGCCAATCGAGATGAAATGTTAAAGCGAGATATTCCATTAAACATGCCTTCAAGATAGGCCAAAAGGTGTATCATAAATCAATGCCACCGTTTATGGGTGGCATTGAAAAAATCATAAGATTAAAATAAAAACCCCCTTAAATTTTCTTAAGGGGGTTTTTATTGCTACTGACCTAGAATATATGCAAAAATCAATGGCACTACAATGGTAGCATCACTCTCTACAATAAATTTTGGCGTATGAATATCTAATTTACCCCAAGTAATTTTTTCATTTGGTACGGCACCTGAATAAGAACCATAGGATGTAGTACTATCACTTATTTGACAGAAATAACTCCAAAATGGAACATCATGCCATTCTAAATCCTGGTACATCATGGGTACTACACAAATTGGAAAGTCACCAGCTATACCGCCACCTACTTGGAAAAAGCCTACACCCTTTCCACCGCTGTTAGCTCGGTACCATTCCGTCAACATAACCATATATTCAATACCATTTTTAACGGTACTTGCTTTTAATTCATTTTTAATTACGTACGAAGCAAAAATGTTTCCGGTAGTACTATCTTCCCAACCTGGTACTACAATTGGAATATTCTTTTTAGCAGCGGCAACAATCCAACTGTCTTTTGGATCAATTTCATAATATTGCTCTAACTCGCCACTCAAAATAACTTGATACATAAATTCATGCGGGAAATATCGCTCCCCTTTTGCTTCCGCTTCTTTCCAAAACTTCACAATATGCTTTTGTAATCTTCTGAATGCTTCTTCTTCAGGAATACAAGTATCAGTTACACGGTTATAATGGTTTTCTAATAAATCCCACTCGTCCTGTGGAGTCAAATCACGATAATTAGGAACACGCTTATAATGGCTATGTGCAACTAAGTTCATTACATCTTCTTCTAAATTGGCACCAGTACAGCTAATAATAGCAATCTTATCTTGACGAATCATTTCGGCCAAGCTAATACCTAATTCAGCGGTACTCATGGCACCTGCTAAGCTTACTAGCATTTTACCGCCATCTAATAAATGGGTTTCGTATCCTTTAGCAGCGTCAACTAAAGCAGCAGCATTGAAATGTCTATACTGATGTTCAATAAATTTAGAAACGGGTCCTTTGCTCATTTTTTTCGATTTGATGCAAAAGTAATTTTTTTTAGCCATAAATAGTAACTTGTGGTACAATACAGTACCCCCCTTTTGTCATCTATTTAATCAACTATTGTATGAAAAAGACCACACCCAACTTATTATTAGCTTTAGTAATATTGGCCATTCCTTTTGGTTACGCAGCTTTTTTGTATCCCAACTTGCCAACCAGCATACCTACCCATTTTAATATTAAGGGAGAAGCGGATGCTTGGGGAGAAAAAAGTTCAATTTTTTTAGGACCAAGTATACTAGCTGGGGCAGGCTTATTTACCTTTTTCTTACTATCAAATATTAAAAATTTTGACCCAAAAAGATACAAAGCGGAGGATGATGGACTGTATAAAAAGTTTGCTTTGTTTTTAGTTGGCTTTTTAAGTGTACTTAGTATTATCATTACTTATTCTGCAACTGACGGAAGTATTAATATAACAAAATTGTTATTACCAATATTAGGATTAACATTTTCAGCCTTAGGATGGTACATGCCTAAATTACATCAAAACTATTTTGCTGGATTTAGATTACCATGGACTTTAGAAAATGTTGACAATTGGAATGAAACACATAAGGTTGCTGGAAAATATTGGATGTATGGCGGTTTAGTGCAAGCAATAGGCACTTTGTTGCTTCCAAGCAAACCAGCATTTATTGTTTTTTTATTGACAACTGCAATCATAGTTGCAATCCCTACCCTATTCTCCTATCGCATGTTTAAAAACGGAAATCAAATTAAATTATAATAAAATGAGTCATAAAAATAATCTAGGAACAAAATACATACACGCTGGTGCACATCCTGATCCTAGCACAGGAGCCATTATGACACCCATATATCAAACATCTACTTATGTTCAATCCGCACCGGGTGTACATAAGGGGTATGAATATGCAAGAAGTCAGAACCCTACCCGCTTTGCATTGGAAGAAGCCTTCGCTGTCATTGAAAATGGAAAATATGGTTTAGCATTTGCAAGCGGTGTTGCTGCAACGGATGCTGTGATGCGTTTGTTAGTTCCAGGTGATGAAGTCATTGCAGCGAATGATATGTATGGTGGCTCCTACCGATTATTTTCAAAAGTGCATGAAAAAATGGGTATCAAGTTTATTTATGTTGATACTTCAAATGCCAACAACGTTGCTGAAGCCATTACTCCTAAAACCAAATTAATTTGGATTGAGACGCCTACGAATCCTTTAATGAATATTACTGATATAGCAGCAATTGCAGCAATTGGTAAAAAACATCATTGTATTGTATGCGTGGACAATACATTTGCCTCACCTTATTTACAAAATCCTTTGGATGACGGTGCAACCATTGTCATGCACTCAGCAACCAAATATTTAGGTGGTCATAGCGATGTAATACAAGGTTGTTTAATGTTAAATGATACGGAGTTAAGAGACCAACTTTATTTTATACAAAAAAGTACAGGTGCTGTTCCAGGACCGCAGGATTGTTTTTTAGTTTTAAGAGGAATCAAAACCTTACATGTTAGAATGCAACGACATTGTGAGAATGGCGAAAAGGTAGCAGCCTATTTACGTCAGCATCCAAAAGTAGCAAAGGTATACTGGTGTGGATTTCCAGACCATCCTAATCACGATATTGCCAAAAAGCAAATGCGTGGATTTGGAGGCATGATGAGTTTTACCCTAAAGGATGATAGTGTTGCTGCAGCCACCAAGGTATTATCTAGCACTAAAATATTTTCATTAGCTGAAAGCCTTGGAGGTGTAGAATCTTTGATTAATCATCCAGCCAGCATGACACATGCATCTATTCCTAGAGATATAAGAATTGCGAATGGTTTAGCCGACGGTTTAATTCGTTTGAGTGTTGGCATAGAAGATGTGGAAGATATCATTGCTGATTTGGAACAAGCCATAGGATAATGTAACAATGTATTTGAGAAGATAATGCAACAAAATATTTGAGAAAAGGATAATAAACAAAGTGAGTAAGCAAATAGAGATTAAGAAATTATTAGACCAAAAAGTTCGGCAGTACAATAAGATTGATTTCATTGAAAAAGATCCCATTTGTATCCCGCATCAATTTACAAAGCAGCAAGACATAGAGATTGCTGCTTTTTTTGCAGCCATATTTGCATGGGGAAACAGAACCACTATTATTAATAAGAGCAACGAACTATTGAATAGAATGGACCATGCTCCTTATGAATTTTGCTTACAACACGATGCTAAGGATTTAAAAAAAATAATAGGTTTTGTACACCGCACTTTTAATGACACTGATGCCTTGTATTGTATTGAATTTTTCAAGCACCACTTTCAGCATCAACAAAGTTTAGAAACCGCCTTTTTTACAAACCAAGTAACGGGTAAGCAAATAAAATCAGTTGAAGCTGCACTAACGCATTTTCAAACCTACTTTATGTCATTGGAAGATTCACCAAAACGAACAAAAAAACACATTGCTAGTCCTGTAAGTGGTTCAACATGCAAAAGACTAAATATGTTTTTGAGATGGATGGTTAGAAAGGATGAACAAAAGGTTGATTTTGGCATTTGGAAAAGTATTAAACCTAGCGCCTTAATTATACCCATTGATGTGCATGTGGCAAGGGTATCAAGATCAATAGGCATATTAAAAAGACCACAAACCGATTGGCAGGCAGCATTGGAGTTAACCGATTATTGCCGAACTTTAGATGCAAAGGACCCTGTTAAATATGACTTTGCGCTATTTAGCTTAGGTGTTATTGAAAAATTTATTTAAGACTATTAAAATTTATGATGATGGAAATTAACCTACAGTCACTCGAAAAGCTAGATACACCAACTTTAGAAACTACTATCAATGAATTAATTAAAAATGATTTTTCGAGATTAGTCCAAATATTATATCGAATTGATGTATCAGAAGCAAAGCTTAAAAATATTTTAAATTCCAATCCTACAGAAGATGCTGGCAAACTAATTGCTCAAGTAATTTTAGAAAGATTGGCTGCTACTAAAAAAGCAAGGGAAAGCTTTAATGCCAAACCAAAAATTGATGATACAGAAGAAAGACTATAACAAAGTAATTTGAATTTATCCAAATTAAAGGTCTACCAATTAAAGGTCTCCTAATTGAGGTCGCATAATAATGTCTTCTACAACTGCTTGATCACTAAGTTGGGTTGCCGCATAAATCATTTTAGCAATATCACTTGCCTCCATAATTCTTTTGGGATCGACCCCTGAACCTGACCAACTATTGGTATATACTGCCCCAGGGCATACAGCAGTTACTTTAACACCCTTATCTTTTAATTCTAATCTTAAGTTTTTTGAAAAGCCTAATAAAGCAAATTTACTGATACTGTATGCGCCACCATTTTCATATGCGCCTAATGAGGCAATTGAACAGATATTAAAAATATGACTTGATTTATAAGCAAGCATCGATGGCAATAAGGCCCTTGTTAAATGATAAGCTGAAAACAAATTGGTATCAAGTTGATCCTGTAATTGCCCCTCCCCCTCATCCATTAATTTACCTGGCATAAAGTTGCCAGCATTATTGATTAGTATATGAGGTTGGGTTTGTTGTAAACACCATTTTGAAAAAGCATCTACATTGACTTTTTGAGAAAGGTCTGCAGCAAAATATTCAATATTAATTAATGGGTATTGTGCTCGTAAATCTGATACTGCCTTCTCCAGAGAAGACGGTGTTTTACTTGTTAAATACAAATCGTGTCCATGTGCAGCAAATTGTTGCGCTATTGCAAATCCTATTCCCTGAGATGCTCCCGTTATTACAATATTCATAATAAAATCAATTAATAATAATATAAGATAAAGATAGTAAGCAAAATTGTAAATTCGTTCGGTATTCAATAATACCAATAATGAACATGCCCTATCAACACTTGTTTTTTGATCTTGACCATACTATTTGGGATTTTGAAATGAATTCTAAACAAACTTTGCTAGACCTGCACCATAAATACAATTTGGCGGACAAAGGAATCAACGATTTTGATGCATTTTATGATCAGTATAGCATTCATAATCATCGCCTATGGGATAGGTATACAAAAGGGTTTATTAAACAGGAGGAATTAAGATGGAAGCGTATTTATTTAAGCTTGTTGGATTATAAAATTGCCGATGAAAAACTTTCAAGAGAAATGTCAGTTGATTACTTGGACATTTTACCCAATAAGACAAATTTATTCCCCTACACTATTGAGATTTTGGATTACTTAAAAAACAAGGGATATCAAATGCACTTAATCACTAATGGCTTTGAATCTGTGCAGTTTAAGAAAATTAAAAATTCAAATTTAGCGCCCTTTTTTATTGAGGTAATTACTTCTGAAGCAAGTAATAGTTTAAAGCCCAACAAAGAAATTTTTGAATACGCTTTGCAAAAATCAAATGCAAAATTGGAATATAGCCTGATGCTTGGTGACAATGAAAGTGCTGATATTCAGGGTGCCATAAATATGGGAATGGACTCCGTTTTTGTAAATCACATTAATGCGGTGCCTACCGTACAAGCCACCTATACCATTACACATTTAAAAGAGTTAGAGGCTATTTTATAAAAAAAGGCCTCGATAAAATCGAGGCCTTTTTTTATATTCAAATTATTTTAAAATTGTTCAATTACCATTTAGCTAAAACAGTAATACCACCTTTTACAACATCGCCGATTTTACAATTTATTTTTGTATCTATTGGCAACAATAAGTCCACTCTACTTCCAAATTTAATAAACCCGTATTCAGCTGTTTGATCAAATTTAGTGCCTACAGTAGCATAATTACAAATACGACGTGCTAATGCGCCAGCAATTTGTTTTAATAAAATACTTCCTTTTTCATTTTCAATAACAACCGACCAACGTTCATTATCAGTTGAGGACTTTGGATGCCAGGCAACTAAAAATTTACCAGGATGATATTGATTGTAAATAATATTTCCAGCAATGGGTGTTCTGTTTACATGCACATTGGCAGGACTCATAAAAACACTTATTTGTATTCTTTTTTCGGAGTAGTATTCATCCGGTTGCACTTCCTCAATGACCACTACTTTACCATCGGCTGGAGAAACAATTGCATTGGCGTCATTTGTCCAATTTCTATTTGGCATTCTGAAAAAAGAAACAATAAATAAAAATAATCCTAAAGTAATGACAAAAACCGCCCAAGCAGCAATGCAACTAACAGGGAATAAGTATGAGAAATTAGCAATATTTAAAGCCCCTACCAATAAGGCAGTTAATGCTATTGTTGCGGTTCCTTCTTTGTGTATGGTCATGAACTTTATTTAATGTGCGAATATAAAACTATTTTATTGATGATACATAATATCAAGTAATAACCAAACAAATGGACCTGCTAGTAATATAGAATCAAATCGGTCTAAAAATCCGCCGTGTCCTGGCATCATGCTTCCACTGTCTTTCACGCCTGCCATTCTTTTTAACTTGCTTTCAAAAAAATCGCCAAAATTTCCAGCTATTACCGAAACCAGGCAAATTAAAAAAACAGTATTCGAATTTAAATCTGGTAAAAAATAGGCAGTAGCTTGAGATACTACCAAAATGGAAATAAGCATGCCTCCTATGGTCCCCTCCCAAGTTTTATTGGGGGATACTGTTGTAATTTGTTTTTTCCCAATCACCGATCCTACTAAGTAAGCCATGGTGTCATTCACCCAAACAGCGACCATGATTAACAATGGTATCGCAAAATCCCAGTTGCCATAATTAGTTGAAACAGGTGATGCTTTAATTTGATAAAAAAGGGATAATCCCATGGGAATATAAATTAAGCCAGCAATACTGATTGCCCAATTTTGCAAACTAATTTTTTTACTTAAAATATCACCCATAATCATAATGCCTAAAATGACTGGTACAACCCTCGTACCTACTAATTTAAAAATTTCACTTTTAAATGGTAAAGTTTTAGCTGAAAGCGTAAACAAGATACCAGCAGCAAGTATGTAAAATCCCCATTTATGGAAAATAGAAATAGACTTATAATTGGGATAAATATGTGTTATCAATTTTTGATACTCAAATAAACAACCCATTGCAATGACCACAAATAAGGTAAAAAAAGAATAGTTATTCCACACCAGGCCGCCTAGCATAATAATAACAAAAACCAATGCAGACAATGCTCGCACCTTCAAAACCGAAAAATTAAAAGCCATATATTTTATATATTTAAATAAGGTTTATCGTTATCCTTTTGACGTATTTTGCTCAATTGTTTTTAAAACGGCTTGTGCAGTATTAATAAATTCATCAGGTACATATACTTCTACTTCACCTAAAAAAACATAAGCTGAATCTTGTCGGTCTAATAGTTTTGCAGGTACTTCATTTTGAATTAATAAATCAGTTACCATCATGGCGGTAGCTAAACTATTATTCGAGTATATTTTTTTCCAATCTTTCATAATTTGTGTCTTTTTTCAAACATTGTAAAAAATAAACAACTAACCCTATTGCAAGGATACCCCAATATAAGGGTAAGTTTTCATCCATTACTTTATCCATTTTTTGTTGATCGCCTCTAACGGTGTATAAAGTAATAATAGCAATGCCATTGTTTATGAAGTGAAGTAAAATAGGCAACCAAATGGTTCTTGTATATTCAAAAATAAACCCCAAAACAATACCTAATACCATTCTTGATAAAAATCCAAAATAGGAGAAATGAAATGCACTAAAAATAATAGCCGTCACTACAATGGCAATGATTGGTTTGCCTGACCATGCTGAAAGTGTTTTTTGTAAAGTACCTCTAAAATATAATTCCTCCACCATAGCAGGAATGAATGCCACCGCAAATAAGTTAATCAACAAGTCCCCAATTGAATTCATTTGCGTCATGACCATCATGGCTTTTTTATAACTTGCTTCTAGTTCCTCAGCCCATTGTTTAAATGTAATGGGTACTGGGATTTTTTCGGTTAACGTTGCCATTGCACCACTTAATAATAAACCAGCAAGTGCTAATAAAATCACCCACATAACCCATTTAACAGATTCAATTTTTTTGAACCCGAGAGTTTGTAGCATTTGTCCTTTTGAAAAAAATGCCACTGCAAAGCTTGGTAGCAAAAATGCAATAATCGAAGCGAATGCATTAGCAAACAAGGAAATATGTGCGTTTTTAGGCAGCAATAAAACATTTTGGATATCCGCTAATCCTACATGCAAATAATTTGCAACAACTGAAAAAGTGATAAATGCACCCAGTATCATACTAATGCCGGTAGCTGCTATAAGAATAGCCAACCGCATTCCAGGAAGCATATAAAAAAGGGATCTATTGTTATAACTCATCTAAATGCATTTTATTGCTACATTTGCAGCAGTATTTATTAAATGCAAGATAACGAATTCATATGGTTTCTATAGGCAATATACAATTACCGGACTTCCCATTATTACTCGCTCCAATGGAGGATGTAAGCGATCCACCTTTTCGAGCTGTTTGTAAGGACAATGGCGCCGATTTAATGTATACTGAATTCATTAGTAGTGAAGGGTTAATACGTGATGCCATAAAAAGTAAACAGAAATTAGACATTTACGATTACGAACGGCCTATTGGTATTCAAATATTTGGAGGCGATGAGGAAGCTTTGGCATTGTGTACTAAAATTGTAGACACGGTAAATCCGGATTTAATTGATATTAATTTTGGATGTCCTGTAAAAAAAGTAGCCATGAAAGGTGCCGGAGCAGGAGTATTAAAGGACTTGGATTTAATGGTTCGTTTAACAGAAGCGGTTGTAAAAAGTACTAATTTACCGGTGACAGTAAAAACAAGATTAGGCTGGGATGATAACAGTAAAAATATTCGTGAGGTAGCAACTCGATTACAAGATGTTGGTATTAAAGCACTAGCCATTCATGGTCGTACTCGTATGCAAATGTATAAGGGAGAAGCTGATTGGACCTTAATTGGAGAAGTGAAAAATGACCCTCGAATTACCATACCCATTTTTGGGAATGGGGACATTAATTCACCCGAAAAAGCGGTAGAGTATAAAAACAAATACGGAGTTGATGGAATAATGATTGGACGTGCCGCTATTGGTTATCCTTGGATATTTAGAGAGATCAAACATTATATAGCAACAGGCGAAAAAAGAGCCGATCCAACTATTGAAGAAAGGGTTGAAGTCGCTAGAAAGCATTTACAAAAATCATTAGCATGGAAGGGGCCTATTGCAGGTATTAATGAAATGAGAAGGCATTACGCAAACTATTTAAAAGGCCTTCCAAGTATCAAAGACTATCGTGCTAAATTAGTGCGTATCACAGACCCTGCTGAAATTGAAGCAGTATTAGATGAAATTAAAGAGCAGTATAAAGGCATGGTGATTGAGTCAGGTAAAATTGTATTGGAAAACTATCACGAACACTGCCCCATAAATTAATATTTCGCTTCAATAGCACTAATCACTTCTGGTGCTAAAGGATCCACGGTCATAGGAAAATACTGCATTAACACACCTTGTTCATTGATCAAGTATTTACAAAAATTCCAAGCAGGTTCCTGATGACACCAACCGTTTATAGTCATGTCAGACAACCATTTATAAACTTCATTTTGATGGTTCTTTTTGATCACTATTGATTTTTCCATTAAAGGAAAACTCACACCGTAATTTTTTTTACAAAAGCTTTCAATACTTGTATTATCACTTTTTTCTTGTTCTTTAAAATCATTGGCCGGAAATCCTATGACAACTAATTGATCACGATATTGAATGGATAATTTTTCCAAGGCTTCATATTGACCCGTAAAGCCACAATCACTTGCCGTATTTACAATTAATACTTTTTTGCCTTTCAAATCAGCAAAATTAAAATCCTTCCCATTAATGTCTTTTGTTGAAAGGGAATAAAAAGAAACCAATGGAATTGCATTATTTTTATTGGTCTGTATTTGTTTTCGACCACTTGCCTTGCTCGTCCACATGATAGCAGGGTACAATGTTTTTAATACAGATTGTCGGTATGACATTCCTGTTTTTTTCATTAACAAAGTAGCAGTAACTAAAACAGCTAGGGCGATGGCAATTTTTATCATGATATTTTTTTTATTTTTCAAACCAGCACCAATTTGTATTTTCAAATTATAAATTCAATCGTAAATGAACTACCCGATTAATCGCTTAAGCAACCAAGCTTTTCCTTTATAAGGAGGGTATTTAAAACTTGGGTCAATCCAAGTTGGTGTTTTCAATACAGATTTTTTATGTGTAAAAGTATCAAAACTTGATTTGCCATGATAAGCGCCCGTTCCACTAAAACCTCTTCCACCAAAGGGCAAATTGTGATTTGTTATATGCATAGTAGCATTATTAATACAGGCACCACCCGAAGGTACATTGGTTAACCAATACTGTTCATCGGATTTGTTTTCAGTGAAAACATAAAATGCTAGTGGATTAGGATTTTGTTGAATCACCGCTAATGCTTCTTCATTAGATTGATAAGTAATAATCGGAAGAATAGGACCAAAAATTTCATCTTGCATAATTTTTGCATCCACCTTTACCCCTGTCATAATGGTTGGCTCAATAAATAATTTTTCTCTATCTGACTTACCTCCATATACAATTTCACCATCCGCTAAATAGCTAGTTAAACGCAACCATTGTTTATCATTAATTATTTTTCCATAATGTTCGGATAAAGAAGCATCTTCCCCATAAAAGGATTCAATGGCTTTAATCAATTCTTTTATTAATTCGTCTTTTAAATCAGTGGGTACCAAAATATAATCAGGTGCGATACACATTTGACCTGCATTTGAAAATTTTGGACTTGCTAATCGTCTAGCTGCCACTCTAATATTTGCACTTGATGTAATAACAGCAGGGCTTTTACCTCCTAGCTCAAGTGTTACGGGTACTAATTGTTCGGCTGCATATTTATAAATGATTTTTCCAACAACCGTGCTTCCTGTATAAAAAATATGATCAAATCGGTTCTCTGATAACAATGGTGGCAAAACAGTTGCACCCTCTCCTTCCAGATATAAAATATAATTTTTAGGGAAAAGGGAGTCAATAATTTTACCCATCACCTTTGCAGTTTCAGGTGCAAACTCACTTGGTTTTAACACGCAGCAGTTTCCTCCTGCGATGGCACCAATTAATGGTGTGAACAATAATTGAAAAGGATAATTCCAAGGTGCGATAATACATACCACACCCAAAGGCTCCGAAATAATATAACTACTCGATGGCTGATTTACCATATTGGTCGAAACAGTTGCAGGTTGCATCCAACCTTTTAAATGCGCTATGGTATCATTTAATTCACTTAAAAAAAATCCAATTTCTGTGGCCCAAGCATCTTCGTCTGTTTTTTTTAAATCAACATATAATGCTTGATAAATTTCCTTTTCATACTCAAGCACAACTTTTTTTAATCTGTTGAGCTGACTGATCCTAAAATCATAGGATTGGGTGGCGCCAGATAAAAAATAATTTCGACAGGATTGAACTGCTTCTTGCATAAGATATTACTTTATAGACTAGCAATTTAAGCTTAAATTATGAATGCAAGAATTGTATTGTGCTTTCATCAAAATAATTGTGTTTTTTCCAATTTTTTCAATAATTTAACGGACGATTTAAAAACGATTTGCAAACCTACAAATTAAAGATTCCTATGTCCAAGAAAAAATCAGATAACTCAAGAAGAGATTTTATCCGAAATTCCGCAATGGCGCTTGGCGGATTTTACATTATGCCTAGACACGTATTAGGCGGTAAAGGATTTACTGCACCAAGTGATAAATTACAAGTTGCCGGCATTGGTGCTGGGGGTAAAGGTGAAAGTGATTTATGGTCATTTTTCCAAAGCGGCAAAGCAGATATTGCTTTTTTATGTGATGTAGATGAACGTCAAACTGCATTAAGTCGTAAACGTTATCCAAAAGCTAAAGTATATAAGGATTACAGAGAAATGTTAGAAAAAGAACATAAGTTTATTGATGCATGTTCGGTTTCAACACCCGACCATATGCACGGTGTTCAAGCAATGGCTGCAATGCAATTAAAAAAACACGTATACGTTCAAAAGCCAATGGCACACGACATATATGAAGCGCGTGTGATGACTAAGGCTGCACATGATTATAGTGTTGTTACACAAATGGGAAACCAAGGATCTTCAGGTGATGGCGTTCGTATGTTACAAGACTGGTATAACGCAGGTTTAATTGGTGATGTGCATACTATATATTGCTATACCGATCGCCCAGTTTGGCCTCAAGGAGTTATTCGTCCAGTAACTGCAAACGAAATTCCAAAAGAACTTGATTTTAATTTATGGTTAGGTACTGCTCCTGAAAAAAGTTATTTCACTGACTTATTACCTTTTAACTGGAGAGGATGGTGGGATTACGGAACCGGTGCATTAGGTGATATGGCATGTCATATTATGGCACCAGCATTTGCCGTTTTAGGATTAGGTTATCCAGTATCCGCTGAGTGCAGTGTTGCAACTCGTTATACTGCACCTTGGCAAAGAGTTTACTCTCCAGACAGTCCACCAGCTGCTTCTCATATTATTTTAACATTCAAGGGCCAAAATGGAAAACCTGATGTTAAATTGCATTGGATGGATGGAGGTATTCAACCAGAGCGTCCAGCAGAATTAGGACCTAATGAAGTAATGGGCGATGGTGGTAATGGTGTTATTTTTGAAGGTACAAAAGGTAAGATGATGGCTGGTACATATGGCATAAACCCTCAATTATTACCTACTAATTTAACAGCAACTACTAAAGTTCCACAAAGCATCGAACGCGTGAAAGGTGGTGACAATGGTCACTACGCTGCATGGGTAGAAGCATGTATCGCAGGTCATGGTAGTAAAGAGCATAAAAATTTAAGTTCACATTTTGATATTGCAGGTCCATTAACAGAGTCTGTTTTAATGGGTAATTTGGCTATCAGAAGTTACGACCATAAGGAAGCAGATAAAAAAGGGGGAACTACTTATCCAGGACGCAATATTCAACTTATGTGGGATGGTCCAAATATGAGAATCACTAATTTTGAGCCAGCGAATCAATTTGTAAAAAGAACATATCGCGATGGTTGGACATTGGGGGTATAATCATACATTAATAATTAGCATATTCAAAATCCCTTCGATGCGTCGAGGGGATTTTTTTGCTTAACTTCGAAAAGGATAGCTGATTTAATATATTTTAAAATGATAAAAAAATGAATGATAATTTAAAGGATCAATTTTTACTAAGAAAGGATATTCACTTTTTAAACTTTGGATCATTTGGTGCTTCACCAAAGCCCATTTTTGAAAATTATCAGCATTGGCAAATGGTATTAGAAGCAGAACCTGTCCAGTTTATTGTTTTTGATGGTATTGCATATTTGTCCACTTCAAGAGCAGCATTAGCAAAGTTCATTCATGTTGATGATAAAGATGATTTAGTGTATGTAACCAATCCAAGCTTTGCAGTAAACATAATTGCGAAGGCATTTCCATTAAAGGAGGGTGATGAAATTTTAGCAACAGATATTGAATATGGTGCCTGTGATAGAACCTGGGATTTTTATTGTGCACAAAAGAATGCAATTTATAAAAGACAAAAAATAAATTTACCGATTACTACAAAGGAGCAATTTATTGAAGACTTTTTCAAAGGACTAACGCCAAAAACAAAAGCTATTTTTATTAGTCATATTACAAGCGCAACTGCATTAATTTTTCCAGTAAAAGAAATATGTGCTATTGCAAAATCAAAGGGATTAATAACTATTGTGGATGGAGCGCATGCACCAGCTCACGTGGATTTAAAAATAAATGAGTTAGACGTTGATTTTTATGTTGGCGCATGTCATAAATGGATGATGGCCCCAAAGGGTGCAAGCTTTTTATACGCTCATAAAAGCGTACAACATTTATGTGATCCCTTAGTAGTAAGCTGGGGATATAAAGCAGCCAAACCCTCGCATTCATCATTTTTAGATTATCATCAAATGATTGGTACTAGAGATTTTTCCGCATTTTTAACGATTCCAACATGTATACAATTTATGAGCGATCATAAATGGACAGAAGTATCCAAAAAATGTCATGAAATAGTACTGGCCAATGCAAGTAAGTTTTATGAATTGTTAGGCACCCATCCAATCAGTCCATTAACGAATGAATGGATTGGTCAAATGATTTCTATTCCTATTCATACTAAGGAGCCCGAAGTATTACAAAGAAAGTTATTTACTGATTTTAATATTGAAATTCCCATCATGCGCCAAAGCAATGATGTATATATGCGCTATTCAATAAATGCTTTCAATACTTTACAGGACTTAGAATCACTTCATCAAGCATTAAGTACGATTATTAAAACAACAGATTTAATTTCAGTATAAAAATGTTATGAATAAAAAACCCCCGACACTTAAGCGTCGGGGGTTTTTTATAAGTCGCTTTAAATAGCAATTACCAATTCAATGTTTTTACATAGGCTGCATCAATTTTAGCAGCGTCCATCTCATTGGTTCCTGTATAATCTTCTTGCTCAACAAACATATGTTGCACACCACGTTTTGCTACTTGTGGTAATAAGGATTTATAATCAATAGTTCCTTTTCCAATAAGACAAGACTCATGTCCTTTTTCCGTATTTGTTTTAACCAAATCTTTAACGTGCACTAATTTAAAACGATTAGGATACTTATCCATATAGGTCAGTGGATTAACATTCGCTACCCTAGTCCAATACAAGTCCATTTCAAAATCAACAATTTTAGGATCTGTGTTTTTCATCATTACATCCTGAGGTACAATGCCATTCATTGGAACAAAAGAATAATCATGATTATGATACGCAAAACGAATTCCATGTTTTTTTGCAATTTCTCCACAGGTATTAAATTCGTCTGCAAACTTTTTATAATTATCAATGCTAGGTTGTGCCCCTTTATGCGGACAGAATAAATACTTCATTCCTATTTCACCTGCTTGTGCAGCTTTGCGTTCAAAGTCTTTAGAAATTTCACAATGAGACGAAACAAAATTCATTCCTAAATCATCCATCACTTTTTTTAATTCTGTATGTTTCATTCCCCAAAACAACCCTATATCCCCTTCAAAACCTTCAATTTTTTTATACCCATTTGCAGCTATTTGTTTTAAAACACCTAATGTGTCTTTATATAAAGACTGCTTAACAGACCATAATTGTAAACCAAATGGTTTTGAATTATTTGCCATCGCCATTAATTCATTTTTATAGGGCATTGATAAAGCAAACCCAGCTAAAGCTGAATTGCGTAAGAAGTCTCTTCTTGAATTATTCATAATTGTTTTGTAATAATTTAATATAAAAAAATTGATTAGCTAGTAGCCCAAGCCTTATCGCCTTTTTTATATGGAACACATCCTTCATATTTACCTGGAACTGCCACATAACGTAATGCTTTAGTAGCACCTACTTCAGAGGTGAAAAAACCTGATAAAGTTAATTGCTTCATCATGGTAAAGTAATGTTTAGGAAATTCTTTAGTTGGATTTGTCTTCTTTTCATCAGCTGCCTTCGCAGCTTGTTCCTTAGCTTCTTTATCTAAAGCTACTAATAAAGTGTTACGTTGTTCAGGAGTTGATTCCATAAAACCTTTACCATTTAATTGCTTAGCAGCTTCGTCTAATTTTTTGATGCCTTCTACAAAAATTGCTTGGTCTTTTTCTTCATAACAATCACTTACCATGATTTGCATGAACTCTCCAACCTTTGCTTCTTTTGCACCTGGCGTTGTTGTTGCTGGAATAATCGTTTCAGCTACTTCATTTAAAAAAGCAATATCGTCTTTTGAAAATGAAACTCCCTTTGTATTGGTTTTGCAACCTGATAAAAAAGCTTCTGCGCCTAATACCGTACCACCCATGATTAGGGCAACTCTTGATAAGGCTTCTCTTCTATTGATCATAAAATTATTTTTTAAAATTTGACATTTAATAAATTATAAATTTCCTTTTTTCAATTCACTTACCGCAAAATCAACTGCACGTGCAGTAAATGCCATATAAGTCAAAGAAGGGTTCACGCAATTTGCACTTGTCATAAATGAACCATCGGTAACAAATACATTCAGCGCATCCCAAATTTGATTATTCCCATTCAATACTGAAGTCTTAGGATCTCTTCCCATACGTGCTGTTCCCATTTCATGAATACCACGTCCAGGCGTACCGTCTCCTTCATGTCCTTGAACATTTTTTGCACCTGCACGCTCTAGCATTTCTTTTGCGTCCTCTAAAATATCTTTACGCATTTTGATCTCATTGTCTTTCAGCTCACAATCAATATTTAAGACATTTAATCCCCACTTATCTTTTTTGGTTTTATCTAGTGTTACTTTATTGGTTGGATCAGGTAACATTTCACCAAAGCCCATCATACCAATTGACCATCCACCTGGCTCAGTTAATGCATCTTTAAATTTAGCACCAATACTTACCTCAGCAACATCATGACCCCATCCAGCTCGGTTGGCACTACCTTGATAACCAAAACCACGTAAATAATCACGCTTCTCACCACCTATATTTCTAAATCTTGGAATATAAAAACCATTAGCACGACGGCCAAATGTATACTTGTCTTCATACCCTTCAATAGTCCCACCTGCTCTATTTCCTAAGTGATGGTCCATTAAGTTTTTACCTAATGCATTACTACTACTTCCCAATCCGCCTTCCCAAACATCAGTCGCCGAGTTCATTAAAACCCAAGTACTATTTAAAGTAGAAGCATTTAAGAAAATAATTTTTGCAGTGTATTCAATTGTTTTATTGGTCTCCGCATCTAAAACAGTAACGCCTGTTGCACGTTTTTTATCCTTGTCATATTTAATTTCTGTGACAATACTAAAAGGTCTTAAAGTTAAATTTCCTGTTGCCATTGCAGCTGGTAAAGTAGAAGATTGTGTGCTGAAATACCCACCAAATGGACAACCCAACCAACATTTATTTCTAAATTGACATCCTGGGCGACCCTCGTGAGGTACCGTTATGTTTGCTGTACGACCTATGATTAAATGACGGCTTCCTTTATAAATATCTTTAATTCTTGCTGCTACATCTTTCTCCACACAAGTCAAATCCATCGGAGGTAAAAACTGTCCATCTGGCAATATATCAATACCATCTCTATTGCCACTGATACCTGCAAATTTTTCTACATAATCATACCAAGGTTCAATTTCCTTATAACGCACAGGCCAATCAACAGCAATGCCATCTTTTGCATTCGCTTCAAAGTCCATATCGGACCAACGATAACTTTGACGACCCCACATTAAAGAACGTCCACCAACATGATAACCTCTAAACCAATCAAAGCGTTTTGTTTCGGTATAAGGATGATCCTTGTCTGAACACCAGTAATCCAAATTCGTTTCGTTTAATGGATAGTCTCTTTTTAAAACTGGATAGTCTTTTATCATTTGTTGCGTTCTTCCACCACGATGTGGATGATCCCAAGCTTCCTTGTTTGCATTTACATAATCTTTGATGTGCTCAATATTTCGACCACGTTCAAGCATTAAAACTTTTAATCCTTTTTCGGTAAGTTCTTTTGCAGCCCAGCCACCGCTGATACCAGATCCTACTACAATTGCGTCATACTGTTGTCCCGCCATTTTGGTAAATTTTATTTGTGAATTGGAATTTTATTAAAAAAGTTGATTGATTATTTAAGTTTCATTATTTCAAATTATTAATACACTTTTATACATCGCATATTTTAATCGCTGCTTTTAAGGAAGCGATTTTATCTGGATCCTTCGCCATAAATTCTTGCGCCACATATCCTTTGTAACCACTATCAACTATCGCACGCATTATGGCTGGATAATACAATTCTTGACGCTCGTCAATTTCGTGACGGCCTGGAACACCTGCGGTATGATAATGACCAAAGTATTGATGATTGTTTTGGATAGAACGAATAATATCGCCTTCATCAATTTGCATATGATAAATGTCAAAAAGAATTTTAAAATTAGGAGAACCTAAACGCTTGCAAAGTTCAATACCCCAAGCCGACTTGTCACCCATATAATCCTTATGATCAATGCGAGAATTAAACAATTCAATTTGTATGATGACACCCAATTTTTCAGCCAATGGCATGATTTGTTTTAATCCAGTCACACAGTTTTGTAAACCCGTTTCGTCATCCATACCATTTCGATTGCCCGCAAAACAAATCAAATTGGTATAACCTGCTTCCGCAACTAATTTAATTCCTTCTAAATAATCTTTAATTAACCATTCATGATTTTTTAAATCATTCCAACCCTTTGTTAAACTTGTTTCACCAGCAGTATAACACATGGAGCAATTCAAGCCATATTTTTTAGCAATTGGCCATTCATTAGGTTTTAATAAATCAATTGCAGTAAATCCAATTTCATTAATCACTTTACATAAATCCTCCAAAGGCACATCATTATAACACCACCTGCAAACGGAATGATTAATATTACCTTTTAACGGAGCATGTTGGTTGACAGCCGAAGCCATTACTGATTTAGGAATTACTACTCCGGCAGCCATAGCAGCCGATCCAGTGATAACATGTTTCAGTAAACTCCTTCTATTAATTGATGATGACATAGCAAGACGAGGTTCGTTAATTAAATCGCAATCGAGGATAAATGTAAATTTTATTTGGGTTCTTTTAAAATATTTTTGATGAAAAAGTGGTGTTTTTAAGAAAATTGAGGGAAATTGCTATAGTGTTATTTTGAAAGTGTTATCATGACACAATAAAACGATTGTCTAGTTAAATAAATTACAAAAAAAATGAATCGAAAATTGCGCATGGGTATGGTCGGCGGAGGCCAAGATGCATTTATTGGTGCCGTTCATCGTATTGCAGCCAATATGGATGGTCTCATTGAATTAGCTTGTGGTGCTTTAAGTATTAATCCAGAAATTGCAAAGGCTTCAGGAAAGGCGTTGTTTTTACCAGATTCCAGGACCTATACCACTTTTGAAGAAATGATAAAAACCGAGGCAACATTACTTGCTGACCAACGTATGGATTTTGTTACGATTGTGACACCCAATTTTGCGCATTTTGCACCAGCAATGATGGCTTTGGATTATGGCTTTAATGTGGTCATTGAAAAGCCCATCACCCTTTCATTAGATGAAGCAAAGCAACTTAAGAAAAAATTGGACGAAACGGGTCTTACACTTTGCCTAACACATACTTATTCCGGTTATCCAATGGTGAAGCAAGCTAAGGCAATGATTGCCGATGGCAAGTTGGGGAAAATCAGAAAAGTATGGGTGGAGTACCCACAAGGATGGTTGAGTAAACTATCGGAAAAAGAAGGCAATAAGCAAGCAGCCTGGAGAACAGATCCTAGTAAATCAGGCAAAAGCTCGGTGATGGGTGATATAGGAACTCATGCTGCCCATTTAGCGGAATACATTTCAGGTGGAAAAATTACCGATATCTGTGCTGAATTGAATACACTTGTTGAAGGAAGAATCATGGACGACGATGGCGCTGTGATGCTAAAGTTTGACAATGGAGCAAAAGGTGTTTTAATGGCATCTCAGGTGGCAGCTGGTGAAGAAAATGCATTGAAAATTAGAGTGTATGGTGAACTTGGTGGAATAGAATGGTTCCAACACGAGCCCAATTCATTGTTGGTAAAATGGTTGGATCAACCAACACAAATTTACAGGGCGGGTAGTGCACATTTATATAAAGCTGCAACACATAACTGTCGTACTCCGGCAGGACACCCTGAGGGATATTTAGAAGCATTTGGAAATATTTATCGCAATTTTGCTTTGACCTTAGGATGTAAAATGGATGGCACAACCCCTACTGCTGAAATGCTTGATTTCCCTGGAATTGAGGATGGATTAAGAGGAATGGCATTTATCGAAAATGTGGTGGCATCATCACAGTCGGATAAAAAATGGACGGCTCATAATATATAAATTGCTCACAACTTTTAATTAGAAACAAAATGACAACCCTAAAAGGACCAGCCATATTTTTAGCTCAATTTATGGGCGACATCGCCCCTTTTAATACTTTAGAGAGTATCTGTAAATGGGCTGCTAGCCTAGGTTTTAAAGGGGTGCAAATTCCAAGTTGGGATGCTCGTTGTATGGATTTGCAAAAAGCAGCTGAAAGTAAAACCTATGCCGATGAAATAAAAGGAATTGTAAACGCAGCAGGTTTAGAAATTACAGAATTGTCAACGCATTTACAAGGACAGTTAATTGCAGTAAACCCTGCTTATGATGCACAGTTTGATGGATTCGCACCAGTGAAAGTTCGAGGTAATTCAAAAGCCAGAACACAGTGGGCGGAACAACAATTAATTTATGCTGCAAAAGCTTCTCAAAATTTAGGATTGAATGCATCGGCAACTTTTAGTGGTGCTTTATTATGGCATACTGTTTACCCATGGCCACAACGACCTGCAGGATTAGTAGAAACAGGATTTACAGAACTAGCTAAAAGATGGATGCCAATATTAAACGAATACGATAAAGTAGGTGTTGACCTTTGTTATGAAATTCATCCGGGCGAGGATTTACATGATGGCGTTTCCTATGAAATGTTTTTAAATAAAGTAAATGGTCACAAACGTGCTTGTTTATTATATGACCCATCACACTTTGTTTTACAATGCATGGATTACTTAGGATATATTGATGTCTTCCATGAACGCATAAAAATGTTCCATGTAAAGGATGCCGAATTTAATCCAAGTGCAAAACAAGGCGTTTATGGTGGTTATCAAAATTGGATTGACCGTGCAGGAAGATTTAGATCATTAGGTGATGGTCAGGTTGATTTTAAAAGTATATTTAGCAAACTTGCCGCTTACGATTATAAAGGTTGGGCGGTTATGGAATGGGAATGTTGCTTGAAACATCCTGAAGTGGGTGCAGCTGAAGGTGCTGTATTTATTCAAAACAATATCATTAAAGTAACAGAGAAAGCTTTTGATGATTTTGCAAGCACTGGCTCAGATGAAGCCTTTAATAAAAAAATATTAGGCATTAATTAATCAAGAATAAAATAAAAATTAAAGTATGAAAAAGGTTTTAGGAACATTTGTAATGGTGATATCATTAATGGCATGTGGAGGAAATAAAGAAAAAGAATCTGCGAAAGGAGATGATGATAAGGGAAGTACTTCAGCGAACTCGTTGTCAGATAATCCTGATTATCAAAAAGGATTGGCATTGGTTGGAAAAAGCGATTGTTTAACATGTCATAAAGTAGATGAAAAAAATATAGGTCCTGCTTACAGAGAAGTGGCTGCGAAATACGAGAACAATGATGAGAATGTAAAAATGCTTGCAGGTAAAATCATCAAAGGCGGTAGTGGTGTATGGGGTGCTATTCCAATGACACCGCATCCAACTTTATCACAAGAAGATGCTGAAGCTTTAGCTAAATATGTTTTATTATTAAAAAAATAGGAACTTTAAAAAACGATTAATTATGAAAAAAATTACACTTGTTCTAATGGTACTGCTTAGTTTAACGCAGGCCAATGCACAGAAAAAAAATATTTGGTACAGCTTATTTGATGGCTATTCAACTAAAGGATGGCATAGCTACGGCGAAAAAACAGCTGGTGAAGCATGGAAAGTTGAAAATGGAATTCTTAGAATGGACCCAAAAGCCTTAAAAAATGGTAAGGGTGGTGGTGATTTAGTAACAGACGAAAGCTTCAATGAATTTCATTTGGCTTTAGAATGGAAAATTTCGAAGAACGGCAATAGCGGTATCATATTTTTTATTCAGGATGATCCCATCAAGTATAAACGTACTTATCATACCGGGCCTGAAATGCAAGTGTTAGATAATAATGGTCATCCTGATGCAAAAATTATTAGTCATCGTGCTGGTAATTTATATGACTTGATTGTTGGCAACGAAGGTCATGAGAAACCTTATGGCGAATGGAATAAAGTAGATATCATTTCAAAAAATGGTGTATTAGAATTAAAATTGAATGATGTGACCGTTGTAAAAACTCACTTGGGTGATGATGCTTGGAAAGAATTAATAAGAAGATCAAAATTTGCAACAGCTGAAACACCTGATTTCGGAAAAGTATTTTCGGGACATATTGCTTTACAAGAACATGATGGGGACGAAGTTTCTTATAGAAATATTCGCATCATGAGGTATTAATTATAATGATGTTATATAAATAAAAATGTATCCTTGGAAAATATTCATGAACAATTTATGCGTCAGGCCCTCGTGCAAGCACAGAGGGCCTTTGACGTTGATGAAGTACCAGTAGGCGCGGTCATTGTTATGCATGGTAAAATAGTTGCCAAAGCTTATAACCAAGTACAATTATTGAAGGACGTTACCGCACACGCCGAAATTTTAGCCATCACAAGTGCAGGTGAAAGTTTACAATCAAAATATTTACCCGACGCTACTTTGTATGTAACCTTAGAACCCTGCTTAATGTGTGCAGGTGCTTTATATTGGAATAAAATAGGGCATATTGTTTTTGGAGCCTATGATGAAAAAAACAGTTACCGCCGTGTCACTGAAAAAAATCCATTCCACCCTTCCACAACTTTGGTTGGTGGCATTCTACAGGAGGAATGCGCATCGCTGATGCAGGCTTTTTTTAAGGCCAAGAGATAGCTCAGCATATATGCCTAATTCTCGCCTCACCCTGCGCATTGCTCGAAAGCTCGGCTCGGATTAGCATATACGCTTTCTCAAAATCCAATAAACTTACTATTTAAGAAAAAATAACCTGTTACTCGTTTAAATCATTATAAAGGAGTGTAATTTTGAGATCTACTATAAAAACAAATAAAAAAATATGTCATTTACTTTACCAGCGTTACCATACGCACACGAAGCCTTAGAACCTCATTTTGATACTTTAACAATGCAAATTCACCATGGCAAACACCATCAAGCCTATGTTGACAATTTAAATAAAGCAGTTGCTGGAACCCCAAATGAAGGTAAAAGCTTGGAGGAATTAGTAGCAGTTGCTGGTAGCATTAGTCCTGCTGTAAGAAACAATGGTGGCGGTCATTGGAACCATAGCTTTTTTTGGGCTAGCCTTGCACCAAATGCTGGTGGAACACCAAGTGGAGCATTAGATGACGCAATCACAGCAGCTTTTGGAAGTTTTGATTCTTTTAAAGAAAAATTTGCAGCTGCCGGGATGACTCGTTTTGGGAGTGGTTGGGCTTGGTTAATTGTAAAAGATGGTAAATTAGAAGTAAGCTCTACACCTAATCAAGACAACCCATTAATGGATGTTGCTGAAGTAAAAGGTACTCCATTATTAGGAGCTGATGTTTGGGAACATGCTTACTACTTAAAATACCAAAATCGTCGTGCTGACTATTTAGCTGCATTTTGGAACTTAGTAAACTGGAACGTTGTAGCTGAAAGATTTAGCGCTGCAAAATAAAAAATTAAGGAACAGGATCATATCCATGTCCTCCACCAGGATGACATTTACTTAAACGTTTGGCCCCTAGAAAGATACCTTTTATGGGGCCAAATTTTTGTATAGCCTCTAAAGTATATTGAGAACATGTTGGTGTATACCTGCACTTGCTGCCGCCTAAATAGGGTGAAAGCGCATATTGATAAAAACGTATCAATATTAAAAATGGAAATGCAATTATTTTTTTAAGGCCGTTCATTTATATAGTAGCTAATTTGAATTTCGATTTCATTTATTTGAATTAGAAACCATTTTAATTTTTTACTTCCGAACTTTTACGACTGTCGCCTTTAGCATTTTTTAGTTGATTTAACTTCTCGGAAAGTCTTGCTAATAATTGTTTTATTTTATCCTGAATCTCTTTTTGAGTCAGCACATTAGCGTCAGTGTATAAAAAAAATAAGTTTACCCTAAAGCCCTGCAATGTATTACTGGCAAGGAATGCAGGCTTCTCTAATCGATAGCCCTCACGTAGTAATCGTTTAACCCTATTACGCATTACCGCTTTTCGAAAAGTTCTGCTAGGCGCCCCCACCCCTGTTTGCAGTTGACCTTTTTCTTTAATGGTTGTTAAATTTAAAAAAGGACTAGGCAAATATACAATGAGTTGCTCCAAGTTTTCAATGGTATAAATAAGTTTAATGGGAAAGGCATTCATAGATTGCCCCTTCGCAAACAAAAATTGTGTCTGCTTTCTACTTTTTAGTTTGTCTTGTTTTTGATATGAATATATTTTTGACAAAGTAGTTGTATAAAAGGATCTATAAAAAAAGGATACACATTAAAAAAGTCCCCTCCCAGAAGGAAGAGGACTTTAAAATTATAAGTTTCTAGGGATTGTAATTAAATTATTTTAATCCTTTCTCGCTAGATACAGTTAGTTTCTTGCGTCCTTTCTTACGGCGACTAGCTAATACTTTACGACCATTAGCTGATTCCATACGCTTACGGAATCCATGAACAGATTTACGACGACGTTTATGAGGTTGGAATGTACGTTTCATATTACTTTTTTTTTCGGGTTAGTAGGAGTATTCCTATATGCCCTTTTGTTTTATACTTTTGTTCAAAATCCATTTCTAATAGCAGTCACCATACCACTACCCGTGAAAGGACGGCAAAAATAGGGTTTTTTTTGAAATCTTATACTAAATCTGTATGTTTTGCTTCAATTTTTTGTCCAAAAAATAAACTTGCCTGTTTTTCAAAGGTCAAAGGGTTGTCTGTCGTAAAAAACTCAATTTGACCCTTTTTGGAACAATTTTGATCTATTTCAGGGTGATTTTGCAAATATTTAGCCAAACTGTCGGCAACAATATTGCCTTGTGACACTAATTTGACACCTTCCGGCAAATAAGCCTTGATTTTGGGTTCCAATAATGGATAATGAGTACATGCTAGTAAAATAGAGTCAATATCCTTAGACTGGCTAAAAAGTTGGTCTAAGTAGGCTTTCACAAAATAATCGGCCCCAGCATGATCATACTCCCCATTTTCAATAAGCGGGACCCACATGGGGCATGCTTGCTGATACACTTTAATGTCAGGGAAAAACTTTGACATTTCAATTATATAACTGTCACTTTGAACTGTTCCAGATGTTGCCATAATTCCTACATGTCCCGAAGTTGAATAATTACCAAGTACTTCTGAGGATGGACGAATGACGCCTAATACTCGATTATTGGGTGCAATTTTTGGAAGGTCTAGTTGTTGGATATTGCGAAGTGCTTTTGCTGAGGCAGTATTACATGCTAAAATCACCAGCCTACAATCATTTTCAAAAAACCACTTAACAGCTTGTAAAGTATATTCATATACTGTTTCAAATGATCTAGTTCCGTAAGGCGAACGCGCATTGTCACCTAAATACAAATAATCATATTCGGGCAATTGTTTTTTCAATTCCTTTAAAATGGTTAAACCACCATATCCACTATCAAAAACACCAATGGGAGCAGCCATAAAATTTATTGTTGCTGTAAAACTAAGAACCTCGTTGCATAACAACGAGGTTCTTATCAAATATATTTTAAAAAACTATCCTTTCTTAGCGGGTGCTTTAGTAGCCGCTGGAGCAGCAATTGCTTTAGCTGGAGCGCCACCTGTTGCTACACGAAATGCTTCTTCAATTTCTTTTGGTAAAGGTAATTTCAATTTCATTGCTACTCTAATTGAAATATTATCAGCAATAGAAGGTTGATAATATACAGATAAAGCCGAAGCGTTTAAAACCCAAGTATATTTATTTTCAGCAATCACTTCAGTTAGTGCAGCATAAATTTTTTGTCTAAAAGGCAATAAAAGTTGTTCTTGCTTTTGTTGCATTGACTCTTGTTGGTATTGTTGCCAGTTAATTAACTTATACTTTAAACGATTAAGATCGGTTGTAGCCATTTCTAAAGCCTTTGGTCTTTTTGACAAATCAGCTGAGTCTCTTTTGTAAATACTATCTTTTACTTGAAAATCCTTTAAAGTATAGTTATACTCTTCTTGTAAAGAATCCTTTGCATAAGATTGTAATACAGTATCTAATTTTTCCTGAATACCTGGGAACAAACCAATAACACTTTGCTCATCGAAATAACCAATTTTTACGTTAGATTGAGCTGATGCATTGTTTGTAAATAAAATTGCAACTGCTAATACGGCTGCAAATAAAAAACCTTTTTTCATATTCTATTTTTTGTGTTTGTGTATTAATTAATGATTCCTAATTGTTTTAAAATTTCATCGCTTTTATCCAATTTAGGGTCTGCAAATATAATGGTTATTCCTTCACTTTTATCCAAAATGAAGTCATAAGAACGGGCTACAGCCATTTTTTGAACTGCATTATATACTTTGTCTTGAATAGGTTTCACTAGTTTTTGGCGCTCCTTAAATAGGTCCCCTTCATAGCCAAATCGCTTTTTTTGTAAATCCCTGAGCTCTTTTTCCTTAAAAAACAGTTCCTCTTCACGCTTTTTTCGCAGGTCCTCGGATAGCATAAACTGCTCAGCCTCATAGTTTTTGTACATTTTATCAAGTGACATTTGCTTGTCATCAATTTCGTTTTGCCACTGATCGCCTAATTCCTTTAATTTTTTATCCGCATCCTTATATTCTGGAATTTTCTCTAAAATATACTTGGTATTAATCACTGCATATTTTGATTGTGCATTAGCAATAACACAAAAAAATAACATAAATGCAACTAAGCCAGCTTGTTTATTCAGTTTCATAAAATGAATTTTAGAAGTTTTTCTATTCTGGTTCAAATCCTAACATAAAGGTGAATCTACCCGCATCCTTTAAACTATTGGTGCTATTTAATCGATCGATACCTATACCGTAATCAAATCCTAGCAATCCAAACATAGGCAAGTAAAAACGCATACCAATACCTACTGAACGACGAAGTTCAAATGGATTATAGTCCTTCATGCTATACCATCCATTAGCTGCTTCGAAAAATCCAAGTGCATAAATAGTACTACTTGCCGCTAAACTTAATGGATACCTGATTTCCATAGCGTACTTATTAAACATCGTAAACTTTTGTCTTGAAGACTGTTGGTCAGGATTTATTTTGGGATTAGATGATTCATATACAGGATATCCTCTTTGCGCTATAATATCATATCCTAACAAAGCAAACTGGTTGCTTAATCCTGCATCTCCTAATTGGAATCTCTCAAATGGTGAAATACTTAAATCAGTATTGTACCTGCCCAAGAATCCAAATTTTGCAGCAAAACGCATTACAAATTGTTTATTATGCTCTTCACCCGCTGGCTTGCCCAATGGAATAAACCATTCACCATTAAATCGCCATTTGTGGTATTCCAATAATTCAAACTTATTTGATCCTGTATTTACGTTAGGGTCAATCAAAGAATAAGGTGGTGTAATTTGACCGCTTAATAAAAAGGTTGAACCCGTTCGTGGGAATAAAGGCTGGTCCACTGAAGTCCTTTGTAATGCCAATCTGATATTCAAGTTGTTTACATTACCGTTATTAAAGTTGGGTAAGTTATAAGGATCAATTGGATAGTTTTTTAAAGTATAGCGCGTAAAGTTTAAACCATAACTAAAAGAGAAATAGTCATCAGGCCAGGTTAATTGTTTACCAAAAGTAACCGTTGCTCCTGTGGTTGAAATGTATTGATTGTTTGCAGCATCAATATTATACATGCCTGTAGTTGGATCAATAGTTTGACCATACTTAGTATTAAAAATACTTAAGGTTAAAGAGTTTCTTTTAATGCCTCCAAACCATGGTTCAGTAAAGGATGCATTAATGGATCTAAAAGCCTTTCCATTACTTTGAATACGTACACTCAATTTTTGACCATCTCCCATTGGTAATGGATCCCAAGCTGATTTTTTGAAAATATTTTTTGAAGAAAAGTTATTGAATGTTACACCCAAGGTTCCTGTTAAACCAATATATCCACCCCAGCCTGCACTCAATTCTAATTGATCGCTTGACTTTTCTTCAACACTATAATTAATGTCAACCGTTCCGTCTTCGGGATTGGGAACAGGTTCAGGTCTGATTTTTTCTTGGTCGAAAAAGTTTAATTGCGCAATTTCTCGTTGAGAACGTATTAACAATGTACGACTAAATTTATCACCTGGAATGGTTCTGATTTCACGACGAATTACAAAATCTTTTGTTTTTTCATTACCCGTGATACGAACAGTTTTAATGGTTGCTTGTGGACCTTCTCTTAGTCTAATTTCATAATCAATAGTGTCGTTATATACAGCCGTTTCAATGGGATCAACAGCAAAAAATAAATATCCATCGTCTTGGTATAAACCACTAATATCTCCGCCTTCCGCTGTTTGTGTTTTTCCTAATTTATTAAAAAGTGTCTCACGATTATAGATGGAGCCTTTTTTAATATTTAAAATCGCTGTCAATAAGGAATCAGGATATTTTGTATTTCCTCTCCAAGTAATATTACCAAAGTAATACTTTTTACCCTCCTTTAATTGCATGTCAATATTTAAATTGCCAGCAGTATTATGATAAACAGTATCCTTTTCAATATCAGCGTCTCTATACCCTAAAGAATTATAATAATTCAACAAATTATCTTTACTTTCTTCTAATTTTTTTGGAGAGAATTTAGCAGACGAAAAAGAAATCCTAGCATAAGGATTTAATATTTTCCTAGTTTTTGTAAAAGTTAAATAGCCCTTCTCACTTAAATACTGTTCAAAAGTATAGGGAGATGTTTTAACAATCATGGACTTGTCATTGATTGGAAACAAGGTAAGTCTAGATCTTTCATGTATTTCCTTCAAACTTTTTTTAAGCTTGGTTTCCTCAATTAAATTGCCTCCAAAATTGATATTATTGATACGAACTCTTGGACCTTTATTTACCACAAAATCTAGTAATAAATTATTTTTTCGTGTTACATCCTTCTTTTCTCTGATAGTTACTTTTACATCCTGAAAACCTTTTTCTGCATAATATTTTTTAATGCCTTCGACAGCCGTTATTTTCATATTTTCAGTTACGACTCTGTTAGGCAGTAATCCTGTTTTTCCTGATAACTCATCATTATCAGATTTTCGAATACCCACAAAATTGAACTTTGATAACCTTGGCCTTTCAACTACATTAATTTCAATATCAATTTGATTATCCTGAACATCGGTTAAGTATATACTCACATCACTAAAGTAATTTTGATCCATTAATTTATGAATCACTTTACCAAAGTTATCACCACCCGGAATAGTCACTTCATCACCCACGTTGATGGTTGATAAGGATAATAATAATGCCTCATCAAAGTTTTGATTACCAATAACTTTAATGTTTCTTATTTTATATTTTGTAGGGTTTTTTTGATTAAAGATGTCAATCAATTTCACGTTGATTTGTGAAACAGAATCTTTAACGGGTGCATCCTGCCCAACACTAGCATTTGTCAATAAAACGAAGCATAAGGTACCTATAATAAATGGGAGAAATTTCTGCATCTGCTTGGGGCTAAACATTTTGGTTTTAAAAGTGTCGCAAATTACTCGTAATATTTCAAAGTCTTTGTTAAAAAACAAAATAAAACGTATTAAATTTAATTACAATTGATTGATTTGATCGCTGGTCTTACCAAATCTTCTTTCCCTGGACTGATATTCAAGCAGGGCTTGCTCTAAATGCTCCTTTCTAAATTCAGGCCAACGGGTGTCAGTAAAGTATAATTCAGCGTATGCCAATTGGTACAATAAAAAATTACTAATTCGGTATTCCCCACTTGTTCTAATCATGAGTTCAGGGTCTGGCAATCCTTTACTAGCAAGGTTATCAGAGAAAACAGCACCCGTAATTTCATTTATACTTAATTCGGCATTCGACACCTTTTGTGCTATTTTCTTGGTGGCTTCAATTAATTCCCACCTGCCACTATAACTTAATGCTATGATCAAGGTTAACCCCGTATTATTTGCCGTTTGTTCAGTAGCATTGGCTAAAGCCAATTTAGCCTCATTCGGAAGCATTTCAAGGTTGCCGATGAAAGCTAATTTTATGTTATTATTATGTAAATCAGGTACTTCTTTGGCAATGGTTTCAACAAATAAGGTCATTAAACCAGTTACTTCAGGCTCAGGGCGATCCCAATTTTCAGTACTAAATGCATATAAAGTTAAATATTGTATACCTAACTCAGTAGCAGCCTCCACCACTTTTCTAACACTAATAACGCCATGATAATGCCCAAATAGGCGGTCCTGTCCTTGCTCCTTAGCCCACCTTCCATTACCATCCATAATAATAGCAATGTGTTTAGGGAGCCTGCTCAAATCCAATGTTTCCATATTGCAAAATTAAGAAAATACCCCGGCTTATTTGCGTTTAAATAAGCCAAAAAGCCCGCTGTTTTTAGAGTTGTCTTGCTTTCCTTTTCCACGTGTTTTTCTGTCTTTTTTAGGCTTATCTGGTCCATAAATGGATATTAAAGTGTAAGAAATACCCATTTTAGCACTAAAATATTGGTCATTGCCAGACGCACTTGGCTGAAAATCAAATTTGGATCTGGTTGCAATATGTTGGTCACCATCAGCGAAATAATCAATTTTATCTGAGCTGGTAAATCGATAGGTTACTTCTGAAAAAAGATTAAAATTTCCAAACATGTTATATTTGAAGCCTACATTCAAAGGAAAAATAAAAGTTCTTTGTGTTGTTGGATTTGCTAAATTATTAGTTCCACTTATTGATTTCCATCCACCAAAACCAAATCCTAAGTAGGGTGTAAAACTATAATTTCGATTTTTATTAATTAGCCTCAAAAAGTTAAACTCCCCCATAATACTCACATCATGGGAAACACGCGTAAAATATAATGCCCTTTTAATGTTGTAATAATTAAAAGATTGTACGTCATTTGCGCCTACTGAAATGTACTCGTAATTAAGCCTGATACCCACATAATCATTTAGCTGTTTCTTATAAAATGCTCCAAAATTAGGCTTGTAAAATAATATATCATTAGCAATGTCTCCTCTGTAATAACTAGCTCCTCCCATTACGCCAACCTCGCCTTTATTTTCAACTAAGGAAAGATGCTGGGCCGAAACATTAATTGCGAACAGCATACTTGAGCATAATAATATGAGTTGAATCCTACGCATGCATTAATTTCTTTTATCTAATCCCCAAGTCAATTTTGTTCTAAGGGTTGTAAGATAACTATTTTCGTTGAGTCGAATAAAGCATATAGTGAAATTTTCTTTCTTGACTGCTAGCTCGATGTTTTTGGGCACTATTTCTTTTCTTGCATCCATTGCACAAATCAACTCCTCGGTACGACCTTCAATCTCAAAGGAAATAACGGAGGTATCAGGAACTACTATGGATCGAACATTTAAATTATGAGGCGCAACTGGGGTAATCACAAAACTTGCTGAGTCAGGGAATAAAATAGGTCCATTACAACTCATATTATAACCCGTAGAGCCCGTTGGCGTAGCTACAATTAAACCATCAGCCCAATAGGAGTTTAAGAACTCACCATTTAAATAGGTGTGAATTTTAATCATCGGTGAAGTGTCGCGTTTATGAATAGCGAATTCATTTAAACCGTATGGAGTATTTCCAAATATGGGCAAATTCGCATCCAAATGAATTAAGGATCTTTTTTCAATCACATAGGTTCTATTCACAAGTGCATCCACCATTAAACTTAACTCGTCCTTTGAAATAGAAGCTAAAAATCCAAGACGCCCATAGTTAATGCCCAATATGGGGATGTTGGTATCACCCACTAAAGTAATGGCATCTAAAACAGTTCCATCACCGCCTAAACTAATTAAACAATCAATCGTATTTTTTAATTCCCAAATCGAAGAAAATGGAATCAGTGGCTTTTTCCCAACTGGATTTTCTAAAGAAAATTTTTGCAATAAATCTTCAAAAATATAAATAGTAATATCATACCTATTTAATTCAAGCAACAAAGCATTTAATGATTGTTGTTGATCCAAATCAACGCCCCTACTATATATTGCAACTTTCATGAATAAAATTAAAAATTAATTCCGCCATGCAAATATAACCCTTTGTCACCCAACTGATTCACACTGTAATCAATTTTTATCACTAAGTCATAAATGCTAATTACATCCAATCCAACACCAAATGACCTTAATAATGTATTGGATAACTTACTTGCATTGCTTGGCTTTTCACTATATACATATCCTAAATTAGTAAAGGCCCTGAGCCAAAAATGATAATATATAGCAGGTAGCTTACTATTAACCTTATCCAATACTGCAATGCCATATTTTCGAGGAAGTGTATAAGTACCCAATAAATGATGTATTTCGGCCTTTGCAATGGAGCCTGCATTACCATCAATTACATAATATTCAAAACCATTCATTTGTAAGTTTCCATAACCCATTAATTTATTGTCTGTATAATTTTGATTCGTCAAAATTTTGAACAAGCTATTGGTTTCAAATAAATAAAAATGAGCATTAGAAAAACGATGTGCATGTAATTTTCTAAATTGAAAAGAACTCAAATTATATCCATTTGCGATACGCTGATAAATTCCAACTTCATTACTATTACCTTCGGTTGGATATGCATTATAGTCAAACTTGATGGTTGAGAATGATGCAGACAAATCGGTATAGCTAAGTGATTTTTTATGATTAGGGAAATAATTAGGTTTAACCAACATGGCCGAATCCGATATAGCTGAATTTCCATACCCTAGCTGAAAATTAAATCGGTTGTATAAATTAGGTCGATAAGATAAATTAACGTTAACCCTGTATCCTTTAGAAATTTCATTTATCGTTTTTGTGAAAATTTGTTTATCCGAATAGGTTGATGTGTTCAATTCCTTTTGCGTAAAATATTGCGCACCCATTCCCATTCCGAATTTTAGTTTTTTATCAATAAATGGAAATTGATATCTAGCAACAGCCTGATGCGTATAACCTGTAATGAGCCCCAAAGTTAGTCGGTCATTATTACCTGTTGTATTGGATTGTCTCAAATTAATACCATAATTTACTCGATCTAAACTATGACTTCGTGCATTCCACCATTCTGAAAAATTTCGATCGACCCATCTGAAATAAGGTATTGGGAAAAAGTACCATCTTTCTTTAACTACTATTTTAATATTTAAATGGGTACTATCTAAATCATTTGCAGTTAGCTGTATATCGGTAAATAATGAAGTGTTTACAAGCTGTTGTTTTGCAATTTTGTTATAGTATAAAATGGAATCAGCTGAAATCAATTGACCTACTTGATAAGGCAGCTCTCTTAAAATAATGTAGGATTTAGTTTTAGCATTTCCTTCAATATCTATATTGGAAATTATTTTTTGCGCATTTGTTTTTAATTGAACGCCAACGAAAAACAAAATAAACGCACTTATCTTAAGCATTTGTTTATACATCCAAATAGTTCATTAAATTATGATAATGATTTTCGATATCATTATTCAATGGCGTATTACCAAAGTATTCTAATACTTGATAATCATACCTTTCAAAGGTTGCAATAATAGAAGCTGCTTCGTCCTTGTTTAATTTTAAGGTAATGATTAAATTACCGTTAGCCTCATCAAAATAGGTATTTAATTGAATAATTTGTGCATTGTTGGTTTCAACAATTTTACTCATTTCAGACAAGGAATAATGATAGGGTGAAACTGCTAATACCAATATGGCTCCTGGCTTTGCAACACCTAAAAAATGTGCTAAACTATCATTTAATTGAGACTGCGTAATCACACCAATACATTCCTGTTGTTCGTTTACGACTGGTACAATTGTTAATTGATGTTTAGTGAATAAGTCCAATGCTGTTAAATAGTGTGCATTGCCAGCAATTGCAATTTTTAACAACTGCTCATTTAGGGAACGTATCGTATGGGTTTCAAGGGCATCCATTAAATCCGATTTGGCAATGACACCCATGAAAATATCATCACTCACCACTACTAAATGTTGCACATCATAGTCATCCATACATTGCAATGCAAATGATACTTTGTCATCCCAATGTATAAAAGGCAAACCTTTTGAGGCAATGGATGATGCTAACATGAAATAAAATTTATGGAGTTACCGTTGATAAAAATTTGGATAGTATTTCATTAAACTCTTTGGGTACTTCCATCATGGGCGCATGACCACATTTATCAATGAAATGTAATTCACTATTGGGAATTAATTTATTAAATTCTGCTGCAACAAAGGGAGGTGTAACAATATCATTTTTACCCCAAATTAAACAAGTTGGAACTTTTATTTGATTTAGTTCATCTCCTAAGTTATTGCGTATTGCACTTTTTGCTAATGCTAAAATTTTTATGACTTTCAGTCTGTTTTTTGTAATCTCAAATACTTCATCTACTAATTCAGTAGTAGCAACTGCCGGATCATAAAATGTTTGCGCAGTTTTATTTTTGATATACTCATAATCACCTCGTTTAGGATAAGAATCCCCCATTGCATTTTCAAACAACCCACTACTTCCAGTTAATATAAGTGAATTCACTTTTTCAGGGTGTTTTAAAGTATACACCAAGGCAACATGCCCCCCTAATGAATTACCTAATAAATTAATTTTTTCATACCCTTTATGTTCAATGAATTGAGTGACATGTTTAGCCAATCCGGTTACACTGGTATGTAAAATGTCTAAATCAAATAAGGGTAATAAAGGGACAACTACTTTATGGGTAGTTCTAAACTTTTCAATGAGGTCTGAAAAATTACTTAAGGCACCAAAAAGCCCATGTAAAAGCATTAGTGTATCACCTTCCCCTACTTCCAAATATTCAAATTTATCTTCTTTTTTAATTTCGTATTCCATATCTATCAATATGAATAAAGATAGTTAATTCATGTCAAAAACATACCATACTAGTATTGCTATAAGTTAAAAATGAGATTTGTTAACATTTTCGTAATAATCGAAAAAGGCTGGTTAACTAATTGTTTTACAGCAATTTAGAGAAGGTGCATTGGCTGCATTAGGAAATTTGGATTTACTACTTTAATGGATTTGAAAAAGTTGCAATACTGTTTTTGATAGTAGGTATTATGCCTCCCATTTTCCCCATGCAATAAGGCCACCATTCATTCAAATATTTATAGGTAAATGCATCCTTTAATTTATCAGCTTCGATAACCCCTAATATTTGTAAAAAATAAACAAGGGCACTTAAAATGGTAAAATATATACCGCCATATAAAAGAATGCCTAGCAATTTATTAAGCCAACCTAACATTAACCACTCAGCAGTTTGTTGTAATAATGTGGAAACCCATTTTAAAATTAATAAAACTAAAATAAGAATGATTAAAAAGGATATAAAGGGTAGCCAATGCGATGCTATTTTAGTATGTTCCTTAAGTTGAGTAGCTACCCAACCTGCAAATTGAAACGCCAGTATCAACCCAATGTATAATGAGAAAAAAGACACGATAGCGCGTATGAGGCCATTTTTATAACCTTGCAATATGGCAATTATAAATACCGTACCCGTTAAAATGTCTAACCACATATGCTAAACAGTAAGAAGTGACTTAGCAACCGCTGAAATTATTTTTCCGTCTGCTTGCCCTGCTAATTGTTTTGTAGCCACACCCATTACTTTTCCTAAGTCCTGTGGTCCAGCAGCACCAACCTGTGTAATAATTGCTTGCACTGCGGCTTTCACATCATCCTCACTCATTTGAGCGGGCAAGAATTTTTCAATCACTGCAATTTCCTCCGATTCTTTAGTTGCTAAATCAGGTCTATTTTGTTGCTCATAAATAAGCAATGAATCCTTTCGTGATTTCACTAATTTTTGTAATAATTTCATTTCAGTATCTGCTGAAATTTCACCATTAGCTCCTGGTTCAGTTTTGGCTTTAATGATTTCTGCCTTAATAGCCCTCAAGCCTCTTAATAATACTTCGTCTTTATTTTTCATTGCGTCTTTCATTAAAGACATTACTTCTGTTTCTAAACTCATGGTATTACTATTTATTATTTTGTTCGGTTTGACTTGCTCTAAATTTTTGATAAAATGATTTCGCAAAAGCTTTAAAATCATCAGCTATCGCTTTATCCTGGGTTGCTCTTAAATAAGTATCCCCCATGCCCATTAAGTTTTGATAAAAAAAGTCAGCCATTTCATCAACCATCATATCCTTTGTCCAAAGGTCAATTCGCAAAGCGGTTTTGTCGGTTGGATCCCAAAAAGTAAGCATCATAGCGCGTGCTTCCTGGGCTTCAGTTGCCGTGCTATCGGTAGCAGACCATTGAATGTTTTGAGGAATTTTTTGTTCATCTAAATGAACTGTAACATGGATATTTGATTGGTGCATGGTAAAAATATTAACCTATTTGATATGCGAAAGTACAATATTATTAAATAACTCAAATGAGCTCCTTTCTTGATTTAACTTTTGTAACCACTCAGTACCTATTTTAGCCCTTGATTGCCTATATACTTCGTCCTTATAGTATAATTTAAAATGATTCGATAATACATTTTTTTCAGCAAAGGAAAATACCTCACCCGCTGATTTCCAATTATCAGGTAATTGAATTTGGTCATCCATTAATAAGGGTACTCCATAATTTATTGAATTCATTACGAAGTACCCATTTGCATAGGATGCACTTTCAAAAATGGTTAAATAACTAGCAGCAAGCCAAGCTGCATTAACCTCCTGAATAGTGTGAATGGAAACATCTTGCTTAAACTTATAGCCTTTTAAAATGGAATTAGCTTTATCCATTACTTGGTTATGCGCTAAAATAAATACCAAATGCATAGTTGACTGCTGCCACTTTTTGAAAATAGAAAACTCCTTTAAAATGGAGGTGATTTTTTCAACAGAAGCAAATATTAATATATAGTTATGCCCATTGGTAAGCCCGTCCTTAGTTGCTGACATTTCAGTCCATTCCATCAACGGCGGTTCCATCAATGGCAAATGAAGGGATAAAATTGAAGTATTATAATGTGGATAGTTGGCTATTATACTTTGTAATGACCAGTCGTTAAAGCTTATTACTTTAGTAGCTGTCTTACTCCATTTTTTAAATTTTTTATTTAAAAAATAGCGCCTAATAATTGAAATACCTATCATTTTATTTGGCAATGATATGGGTACGAAATAATGTGGGAATGCCTTTAACCATGATAATAACTTTCCAAAATGTACCACAATAGCGTCTTGATATTGATTAATCCCGATTTTTGCCTCCATGATTGTAAGTAGCGTTATTTGATTTTTTGTGCTACTAAAATCCTTTATGTCAGTGCTGGGATGATCGCTAATAATATGAATTATAAGGTCGTCTATGTTTGCGCAATGCAAAACCAAATCCATGATTTGATAATCAAGCGGATACCCAACTTCACTCAATTCAGATTCGGCAATAACTATTAAATGCATGCACAAATTTACATCATACTTAACAATTTATCCACCTATCATTTACAAAGCATAGTTGTAATTCATAGTCCCCTAACTTTACACTATGGCTAAAGCACTGCAACAATTAGATTTATTTGGAAATCCTCAAACCGAACCTGTTCATATCAACAGAACAAGAGGGGAGAAAATCAATGCTAAAAAGTCAGTTAAACTTGTTGCTGCCAAACAAGAAAAATACTTAAATGAACTAGCCGAGGATTCAATTGCAATTCATCAAAATGATACCATTCCAACAGTTTCAAGAACTGCTATGCATTTTGGAAAAGACAATGCAATTCATAAACGTGGCAGAAAGTCATTTGCTTCCATGGAAGGTGATATGGATAAGTTAAAAGTGCCATCGCCCGACGAATTAGCCAAAAAATTATATTACCCAATTGGCGAAGTCGCAGTTTGGTTCAATGTAAATACTTCACTCATAAGATACTGGGAAAAAGAATTTAAACAATTACAGCCTCGAAAAACCAGAAAAGGTGATAGATTGTTTCGCGCACAGGATATTGAATTTTTAAAACAGATTTATTATTTATTACGTGAAAAAAAATACTCCATTGATGGCGCAAAAACTTATTTGAAAAATAACAAACAAAAGGCCGAAAAGGATTTAGCTTTATTAAATAGCCTAAAGGATTTAAAAACTTTTTTAGTTTCCTTAAAAAGCAGTCTTTAATAATTACATTTACTTGGTATCAGCAAATTGAATATTGTTTTCATTGGCATAAGTAATAGCAGTCAAATTCAACTCCTCTCTTAACAACTGAAATTGAGAAAGCTCAATATACATTGGTACAAAGGCTTCTAGGTGTATGACATGAAATAATTTTCCCGACTCTGAAACATAAATTGCTGTATTGTGTACATCTTTTATGCTCGCCGTCTTCTCCCTTAAAAAATTGGCAAAAGCCAACAGTGCCTTTGCATCTGTTTGTATACTTAATTGCAAATCCATTTCAATTTTACGATCTGTTCTTAAGCTAATATTATCAACAATGGAGTCAACCATTTGTTTATTAGGAACTGAAATATAGGTTTTGCTATCGGTTCTAATTCTGGTACTTCTTAACCCGATTTTTTCGATGGTACCTGTAAAATTATTTACTTTAACTAAATCCCCTACGGTAAAGGGCTTATCGAAAAATATAATAAAGGAGGCAATGATATTTTCCAAACTTTCTCTCATGGATAAAGCAATGGCTGCACCCACGATACTTAAGCTGGTAACTAAGTTTCCGATATTTTCATTAAATACATAATGAAGTATCATTAATACCCCTATGATGTATAAGATAACTTTAAAAAAGTCGCGGAAAAATAAAATTAACTGATCGTCGTTTTGATCCTTTGAAAGTCTTGCTTTCTCTTCAAGTACGATGGAAACAAATTCCAAAGTTCTTAAGCAAACTCTAATTAAAAGTATAATGAACACTAGCTTTACAAGTGATTCCATTCCCTGTTGGAATGAGAATTTATAAATATGAATACTCCATAATGCAGGAAATTGTAATTCATAAAAAGCGATGATAGCAATTACAAAAAGTAAAAATCTTTCTATAGGCACTACCAAACGGTGAACATGAGACTTTCTAAGTTCAGAATGATTTTTTTTGTCAATCCAAGTATATATAAGCTTTGCGAAAAAGCGGGATACCACCCCTTTTACCATAAAAGCAAATAATAAAATTCCAAAAACAATTAAATAACTTTTAATAGCATTGGAAAGAATGTATTGGTTAAGGTTCATTGTAAAATTTGAATGTTATGATTCCCATTTTAATAATTGCATTGAATGGCCATCAAATACCCCGTAGGTATTTAATTTAATCCAATCACCTAAATTAATATAGCGTGTTTTTTCATTAATAACATAATCAATGGCAAAATGTCGATGTCCGAAAATGAAAAAATCAACATCCATTTTTTCAGCCATCTGTTTTGCGTAAATAATAAGCCACTCTTTATCTTCTCCTAAAAATATTTCATCTGCGGTGCCTGTTTTAGCCCTACTTTTTGCACTAAAATAGTTAGCTAATTGAATACCTGCATCGGGATGTAACCATCGAAAAAGCCATTGGCAAACCGGGTTGGCAAATACTTTTTTCAAACGCTTGTAACCATAATCTCCAGGGCCTAAGCCGTCGCCATGTCCAATGTAAAATTGTTTATTACCTAATGTAAATAATTGTGGTTCAAAATATACTTTAGCATTTAACTCGGATGTCAAATAATCCTGCATCCACAAATCATGATTACCTGTAAATATATGTAAAGGAATGCCTGCATCACTAATTTCAGCAAGGCACCCTAAAATTCTAATAAATCCTTTGGGAACTACTGTTTTATATTCAAACCAAAAATCAAAAATATCGCCAACTATAAAAATAGCTGCAGCATCTTTTTGGGCATTTTTTAAAAATTGTACAATGTGCTCTTCTCGCTTTCTGCTTTCAACAGCATTAGGCGCCCCCAAATGGAAATCAGATAAGAAATAAATTTTTTTTCCTGGGGTAAGTTCCATGAATGTAAATTTTTAAAGGTATTAGTCCGCTAATTTATCAACTAAAAAACAATACACTTCCTTTGGACCATGAACCCCTACTACCAAAGTTTTTTCAATATCAGCAGTTCGGCTCGGACCCGTTGCAAAACTGATCATAGAAGGTATCGAACCGGATTGAGACGTAAACCGATTTAAACTATCCGATATATCAAAAACCAACTGATGGGTATAGGCGATACAAATATGTATAGGAGCGTAAACGCTTGCTGTTCGACCACTTAATTGTTGACTACTTAAAACGATGGTTCCTGTTCGAGCAACTAAGCTTTCGCATAATGTAATGGAGGCATCACAACTTTCTAAATCAGATGTAGTCACAGGATTAAAATCATGTGTGCGCATATTATCCAACCACCCTGTTTCAAGTGAATAAATTTTATGCCACTGTTTAGCTTCTATTAAAGCTGATAACTGTTGAACTAATTCTTTTTCATCAGCACAATACACAAATTTGCCTAATAAGGAAGTGAATTTTTCGGCAAAACCTATAGCTAATTCCTTTTCTGTAGGAATAAAAATAGGCGTATCCGCTAATTGATTGGGGAATGGAAGGGGCACAGGCGCTTCAAGCGCCTGCTTAATTTTTTTTAAAATTTTATTTCTTGCTCCCTGTGATTCCATTACTTTTATTATTCATTATTTTCAGATGCATCTGCAGCACTAATGGTTGCATTTGCATGATCAATGGTATCGTCAAGCTTCACGTCATTTGAAGGTGTAGCTCGCTCAGTATTACTCTCATCAAAAGCCACTAACACTTTTTCTTCCTCAAATGGTCGCTTACCAACCAATTCTTCCACATCACTTTTATGTAACACTTCTTTGTCCAATAATGCTTTTGCTAATTTTTCAACTTGTTCTTTTTTATCAGTCAATAAAGCCAAGGTTCTTTGATAAGCTTCGGCAATCATTTTTCTAACTTCTTCATCAATAATTTTTCCTGTTTCCTCACTGAATGGTTTTTGGAAAGTATTTTCTTGAGATGGATCATAAAAACTTACGTTACCAATTTTATCATTCATTCCATAAGTGGTTACCATTGAATAAGCCATCTTAGAAATTTGTTGTAAGTCATTGCTCGCCCCTGTTGAAATTTTACCAAAGAAAATTTGTTCTGCTGCTCTACCACCCAATGTCATACACATTTGATCGGTTAGCTGTTCAATGGTATACAAGTATTGCTCCTTTGGTGTATACTGCGCATAACCCAATGCAGCTGTACCTCTTGGCACAATGGTTACTTTTAATAAAGGGTAAGCATGCTCTAAAAACCATCCACATATAGCGTGACCCGCTTCGTGGTAAGCAATCACTTCTTTTTCATTTTTTGAGATAATTTTATTTTTCTTTTCCAACCCGCCAATCACTCTATCAATAGCGTCTTGGAAATCAATCATCTCAACACCCGTCTTTCCTTTACGTGCAGCAATTAAAGCTGCTTCGTTACAAACATTGGCAATATCGGCACCAGCAAAACCTGGTGTTTGCTCAGCTAATTTATGAACATCTAAATTTTCGGAAACCTTAATAGGTCCTAAATGCACTTTAAAAATTTCTTCACGTCCTTTTACATCAGGACGATCAATTGAAATTTGACGATCAAAACGACCTGGTCTTAATAAAGCACTATCCAATACATCGGGACGGTTGGTTGCAGCTAAAATAATAATACCGGTATCGCCACCAAATCCATCCATTTCAACCAATAATTGGTTCAATGTATTTTCACGCTCATCGTTACTCATCATTGCATTTTTGCCACGTGCACGACCAATCGCATCAATCTCATCTATGAAAATTATACACGGTGCTTTTTCTCTTGCTTGCTTAAATAAATCACGTACTCTACTAGCTCCCACACCCACAAACATTTCAACAAAGTCAGATCCACTTAAACTAAAAAAAGGAACCTGTGCTTCGCCAGCCATTGCTTTTGCTAATAAAGTTTTACCTGTACCTGGAGGTCCAATTAAAAGTGCCCCTTTAGGAATTTTACCGCCTAAGGCAGTGTACTTTTTGGGATTTTTTAAGAAGTCAACAATTTCCATTACTTCTTCTTTAGCTTCCTCTAATCCAGCAACATCAGCAAAAGTGATATTTACTTTAGTGCCCCCTTTTTCAAACAAAGTAGCTTTTGACTTTCCTACATTAAATATGCCACCTGGGCCACCACCAGAGCCTCCACCACCGCCCATTTTACGCATAAGTAAAACCCAAACCACCACAATCAATACCAATGAAAAAATGGTATTAGCAATCGGTCCAAACCAATCGTTTTCGGTATCTGAACTACTATCTGGAATATTAGTGATTGCATATTTTGTGTAAATCGTTTCTACTTCTTTATTGAAAGAGGACCAATCATCCACCTTATATTCAAATAAATAATTGCCTTTGATTTTTTCCTTATTTAGTTTCGTTTTAAATTTTTGAACATAGTATTCTTTTTGAAGACTATCTGCTTTTATATAAATACGAACAACTTTTTTATTTTCAACTTTTACGTATTTTTCAACGTCACCGCTTGCCATCAACTTAGCAAATTCATTATGTGAAATGACATTTACATCAGGCGCCATTTTTGAAAAAAAGGTAGCGTATAATAATATTGAAAACAGGATACCATAAATCCAATAAATATTGAATTTTGGTAATTTTGGTTTTTTATCAGGTATCATTTGTAATAGTTATGGCTTTTGTTATATGAATAACAACGGTCTTCGAAATAAGTTTATAAATCGTGCATTTTAGTGTCAGCATCATTCCACATTTCCTCCAATTGATAAAATTTTCTGGATTCAGGATGCATGATATGAACTACTACGTTAATATAGTCAATTAATAACCATTGAGCAGTTGACTTACCTTCACTTTTGTAAGGATATTCACCACATTTATGCTTTACTTCATATTCAATATTATCAGCGATTGCTTTTAATTGAGTAGTATTATTTGCTTCGCAGATAATAAAGAAATCAGCTGCTGCTTCGTGAATTTTTTTAAGATCTAAGCTAATGATGTTCTCCCCTTTTTTATCCTGAATAGCAGCAATAATGGTTTTGAATATTTTACTGCTACGAGTCAGTTGGGTTGGCGATTTTTTTCGTTCTTTTAAAGCGGATAATGGTTCCAATTATATTTTTTTTTATTTGTTAATGCTTTGGAAGTTTATTTGTTTTTATGAATCAATTTATGAGACACAATCGAAACTAACTAACTTTACAAAAATAACAATTCTTTGTCACCTGCCACACCAATTATCACATTAGGCGAGCCGCTCATAGAACTGTCTTCCATAGATAGTACCAATATTTATGCCATAAGCCAAGTACATGAGCGAATGGCCGTATCTGGCAGTTGCTACCGTGCTGATTTTCAAACACTAGGAAAGGGCCAACATGGAAGGGTTTGGGATAGCGAACATGGCCAAAATTTACTTTGTAGCTATGTTTTGGAGTTAAAAAGCTTGAATCCGACAAAAAATTGGAGTCCGGATGACCAAAAAGGACTATCTGCAGCAGTAGCCATAGGGGCAAAAACCTTTTTTCAGACCCATGCGGGAGAGGAAACGCTTATAAAATTACCCAACGATATTTATTGGCGTGACAGAAAGGCAGGAGGAATTCTAATTGAAAATACCCTTCGTGGTGCAGAGTGGACCTGGTCGGTGATTGGAATTGGATTTAATATTAACCAGACAACGTTTAATATTGCAAATGGCCAACCTGTATCCCTTTGTCAAATAACAGGAAAACAGTGGGAAATTGGTAGATTGCAAACCGAATTAAGTGAAGCATTAACAAAAAGCATAAATGATTGGTTGAAAGAAGGAGATGCAGAAACAATAGAAAAAATGAAACCATTATGGAAATCAAATTAACACAACATAGTAAAGGAGGAGGATGTGGTTGTAAAATATCACCAGCTGTACTTTCAGAAATATTAGCTGCACACAATGTTGGTGCAAAAAATAATATACCACAATTATTAGTAGGTAATGATAGTAGAGACGATGCAGCAGTTTATCAGTTAGATGAAAAGACAGCAATGATTAGTACGACCGATTTTTTTATGCCGATAGTTGATGATGCATTTGCTTTTGGACAAATCGCTGCAGCCAATGCAATCAGTGATGTGTATGCTATGGGGGGCAAACCTATTTTTGCTTTAGCGGTGTTAGGTTGGCCATTAGCTACCCTACCTGCAAGTGTTGCAGCACAAGTAATGGAAGGAGCGCGTAAAACCTGTACTGACGCAGGTATTGTAATTGCTGGTGGTCATAGCATTGACAGCCAAGATCCTATTTTTGGATTGGTTGTAAATGGATTAGTGGCAATAGAAAATTTAAAAAGAAACGATACTGCAAAACAAGGTGACCTTTTATTATTAACTAAACCATTAGGGGTAGGCATTTTGGCAACCTCTCAAAAAAGAGGATTGTTATCGGAGCCAGATTTAGCATTACTCGTAAAACAATTAACGACCATTAATAAAGTTGGTGAAGCATTAGGAAAAATTTCAGGGGTGCATGCGATGACCGATGTTACAGGATTTGGTTTAGCAGGTCACTTAACGGAAATGATGCAAGGCAGTGGCTTAACCGCAAAATTAAGCTACTCAAAAATTCCTATTATTCCTGAAGTTCGACATTATATTGCTCAAAAAGCAATACCAGGAGCCACTGCTCGAAATTGGAGCGCCACCCATGAAGGAATTGAATTGGATAAAAACATTGATGAAAAAGAAGCGAGCTTGCTTTTACCTGACCCACAAACCAATGGTGGCTTATTAATCGCAGTGGATCCATCATCGTTAATGGAAGTACAAAATATATTAAAAGCGGCAGGAATAAATTATACTGAACCGATAGGTGTTTGCGACGCAGCATCCGATAAAAAAATAGTGATTAACGCTTAATACTTTTGTAAATTAAGCTGTGGGGTTTTGATAATATAATACTGTAATAAATTCAGCATTTATGAATACCTCGTTAAATTAAAATTTAAGAATCCCTTTTAAATTTATTCAAAAATGAGGTTGCCCTTATTTTTAATATGCTCTGGAGTAAGCTCTACGACTAGCTGTACGCCTTTTATATTTCGAATGGTGTGTGATACTTCTTTTATTTTTTCATCCTCAATCCAGTCGCCTTTAATCCACCATATAAAATCCATATGCTTTAATTCAGGCAATAGGTATTCGCCATCATATTGATTATGGTAAACAAAATGTTGGAAGGTGGTATTGGGCTCGTTGGCTTCATACATTGAAAAGTAGTAGGTTCTACTTTTTCTTTTCAATGCAATCTCGTGATCAGGATTAAAACGAAACTCAAAACCCATATATTGATTTAATAAAATACAAAATTGATAATTTTTTATGGGTGCAGTAATGCCAAGGATTCTTGTTCCTTCAAAATCACTTTCATTAATTTCGTCCTGATTTAAAATTAATTTTGCACTCATCATTCAACTTTTATGAATTTTGATTAAATATTATAAAGTATCAATGAAACTATTTTACTTAAATATATTCTATTAAGTGCAGCAAAAATAAGTAAAGCCAGGAGTATATAAATGACTAATATCACGAATCTTGTTCATTTAGGTCAATTTCTAATTTCGTAAGCAATCGCCAATCATAAAACATAGCTTTGCCGCATGTTAAAAGCAGGTATTCATATTGCTTTAGTTGGGAATCCCAACTGCGGAAAAAGTTCACTTTTTAATGCTTTAACCGGCTTGAATCAAAAAGTGGGCAACTTCCCGGGTGTGACGGTCGATAAAAAAACGGGGGATTTAAATTTGGGTAACCGACCAGCAACCTTAATTGACTTACCGGGTACCTATAGTTTTTATCCAAAACGTGAGGATGAATGGGTTGCTTATAAAGTACTCATGGGAGTTGACTTAGACATGCATACTGATGTTATTTTATTAATAGCAGATGCAAGTAACCTCAAAAGAAATTTACTTTTTTGTAGTCAAATTATAGATTTAAAAAAGCCAGTGGTTTTAGCGTTAACCATGAATGACTTAGCTGCTAAAAAAGGAATTAAAATTGACATAGCAGGATTACAAGCTGATTTAGGCATTCCAGTAGTAGCCATTGATGCGAGAAAAGGCAAAGGATTGAATGAATTAAAAAATGCATTGATTGGAATTATTGAAACGCCTCGTTCAAAAAATCAGGAAAGCTTTATTGACAATAAAAATTTAGCACCTGGTGCAATTAATGCTTTTAAAACTTTATTTCCTACAACTAGTGACTATGCTGCACTGCATTACTTAATGCATCATAAAGCATTTCCTTTAGAAAATGAAATGCATGAAAGGATTGAGCAAATTGAAATAGACAATCATTTCAATCATACTAAAACACAGGCGCAGGAAATATTACAGCGCTACGGTCATATTCAAGAGATTATGAAAAACAGAGTTGTAGAACCCGACCCTGCAGCTAAGAAAAAAAGATCAGATGTTTTAGATAATATATTCTTACACCGTGTGGGAGGATATGCTATATTATTTTTTGTATTGTTTGTGTTATTTCAGTCGGTTTTTTGGATGGCAAAATATCCAATGGATGGCATTGAATGGATATTCACCAACCTCACCACTTACTTAAATACTATTTTACCAAATGCTTGGTGGGAGGACTTATTGGTGAATGGAATCATTGCAGGCCTTGGTGGCATATTTGTTTTCATCCCGCAAATCATGATTTTGTTTGGCCTCATTACTTTATTAGAGGACACAGGTTATATGGCGCGTATTAGTTTTTTAAGTGATAAGCTTATGCGTAAAGTGGGTTTGAATGGAAAGAGTGTGATGCCCATGATTAGTGGATTTGCTTGCGCTGTGCCTGCCATCATGAGTGCAAGAAATATTGAAAATAAAAAAGAAAGGTTATTGACTATTATGGTTACGCCTTTTATGAGTTGTAGTGCAAGACTTCCTGTTTACACCATTTTAATTTCCCTCGTAATTGATAACAAAATATATTTTGGTTTTTTAAGTTTGCAAGGCTTAGTGATGATGGGCTTATACTTATTAGGTATTGTGATGGCATTACTCGCCAGCATGGTATTAAAATGGTTTATTAAAATCAAAGAGAAAAGTTATTTCATTTTAGAGTTACCCGTTTATAGAGCACCGCGTTGGAAAAATGTAGGTGTTACCATGGTTCAAAAGGCACAAATATTTGTTCGTGATGCAGGAAAGGTAATTATGGTAATAAGTATTTTACTTTGGTTTTTAAGTAGCTACGGACCTGGCGAACAAATGAAACAAATTGAACAGGCACATACTGTTCAAATGCAATCAGCACAACCTGAACAAATTGACCAATTAGAAAAAAATTATCTTACGCAGAAGTTAGAAAATTCATACGCTGGAATATTAGGAAAATCAATTGAGCCCATCATTGCTCCATTAGGTTTTGACTGGAAAATGGGTATTGCAATTGTTACCTCCTTTGCTGCGCGCGAAGTTTTTGTGGGCACGATGGCTACCTTATATAGTGTGGAAGCTTCGGATAATAGTTCCTTAACCGATAAATTGAGGGCGGCGAAACGACCTGATGGCACACCCGTATATAGTTTAGCAGCAGCATTATCCCTAATGATATTTTACGTTTTGGCGATGCAATGTATGAGCACCCTCGCGGTAGTAAGAAGAGAAACAGGTACTTGGAAATGGCCTACAATACAATTTTTTATGATGACAGGACTAGCTTATGTTATGAGTTGGATTACCTTCACTTTGCTAAAGTAAATGCATTTTAAGGTTTGAGATTTGTAGAAACTAAATAGTATAATCCAGTTGAATAAGCTCCGCCATCATTAAACCCTATGTCAGTATTAACATATGGATTAGGAAAACCATATCCACCTGCTTGTAATCCCAGAAAGCCATTATCAGTGTAATCTCCATTGGGTTCTCCATGTATAGCATCCCTCAGCCACCATCTACCACCATCCTTAACTCTCCAATCGGGTGCATTCGTCGTACCGCCATATGAACTATGACGCATAATTTTACTAGTATAATTACCGTTCCCATTTCCAGCATAAGTATTTCTGTAAACGCCATAAGTTGTTTGAAAGAAACTAGCATAAGTTCCGCCGCCATTTTTGTTTGCCGCAATTGCAGCTAATACTGCATTGGACATAGCCTTCCAATGCCCCTTACTTCTTGGCATAACTAAGTCTAATCCTAATGCCGTACCTCCATTTGTTTCTGTAATCAATGAAACAGAAGGACCGGCTGTAACAATATAAAAGTCATATCCACCACCATCCTCAGTCATATCAACATACATTTGTTGTGCTGCAGACATACTTGCCGATTTGATCCAATACCAACCAGATCCGAATGCTGGGTAGTCTGTATGTAATTGCACACCAGAGACTGCCGCATTTTCAGCGGAGGAACCATCAGGCTTAATTAAACTTTTGTCAATGGGTGTATAATTATTTGTATTAAACATTTTGTTTACTTGCGCATTACTTGCAAGAGAAGCCAGCATAAAAAATAAAAAATAAAATTTAATCTTCATTCGGTAAAAAATTAAACATTAATAATAAGTTGCTTTAATAGCAAGATAGTTTTGCATGATTTCAGCAGCGGTTAAGCCTCTTTTATAAATCATGGTAGTGCCTATATCCCCTAACCAAAAATTATCAGAAATTCCAATGTTCTCGTTCGTATTAGTAAGATATTGTGATAATGTTGTTCCTGTTGTGGTTCCAACCAAATTTCCATTTAAATAAAATTTAACTGAACTAGCATCCTGTGTAACTGCAAAAACATACCATTGTCCTGTTACAAGAGGTAAAGCATCACTCAACAATCCAGTTCCGCCTGCAGATAAATGCATTTGATATGATGAGCCATTTTGATACACATAAAAATTAAAATTACGGTTGGCTCCTGTGGATCCAAACATACATCTATATAAATTGGTTCCAAAGCTAGCATCCATCTTAGCAGCGACAATAATGGTTTTTCCAGTATAGGCCGTGTTAAACTTTGCAGTAGCAAAACTAATATTACTTCCTGAAGTTCCATTAAAAGTAAATTTCTTAGGAGTAGTCCCCGTGTTCACATATGAAACAGATGATAAAGTTCCATGATTTAAATTCGCACTGATATCACTAACTGTTGTGCCCGATGAATAGGATCCAGCAATGGAGGGGTCTACGTAAAGCAATAAATTGTTATCATAAACAACACCTTTTTTAGCATTTGTAGAAACCATATAATAATTACCCGTTGGATAATTATTTGTTAAGTCATTAAAAGTTAAATTTGTCAATGTATATGGATTTGGCATTCCACCACCACCTAATAGTCCATTGTCTCCATAATCTCCATTGGGTTCACCATAAGTAACGTCACTTAACCACCACATACCACCGTCTTTTACTCTCCAATCTTTTGCATTCGTTATACCGCCATATTCAGCACTTCTCATTATTTTACTTGTATAATCACCATTCCCATTTCCAGCTGTTCCAACTCGATATACCCCATAGGTAGTTTGGAAGAAACTTGCATAGGTAGCAGTTCCAGCATTATTTTTATTTCCACTTATTGCAGAAGTAACTGCATTGGTCATGGCCTTCCAATGATTCTTACTTCTTGGATAAACAATATCTAATCCTAAAGCTGTGCCTCCATTGTCAACATTAACAGTGCTTACCGAAGGACCTGCAGTGATAGGATAAAAATCATAGCCTCCGCCGTCCTCTGTCATGTCCACATACATTTGTAATGCATTGGGCATAGTTGGTGACTTGATCCAATACCAACCTGATGCCAGAGAAGGATAATCAAAATGTAATTGCACACCTGACAACGCCGCATTTTGAGCCGTGGATCCATCAGGCACACGTAATTTCATATTATTATACAATTTGTCGAGTTCTTGTTTTGAAAGCATTCGATCAAATACCATAATATTACCAAGCTTACCTGAAAAACCTGTTCCATTATTACTTGCAAACATAAATTGTGCAGCTGGCGTATTTAATGTATTTCCGAGACTATTTAAATTTCCAGTTCCATTTAAATATTGATAAATGGTATTACCTCCCCCATAAGCTGCTGCAATAAAATTCCAACTATTTATGTTGGGTATTAAATTAACATCGGTGTAATCATTTGACTGTCCCCAAAACTGATACTTACCTTGATAAAAACCAATTCCATATGTTGAATAATAAACACCATTATTACCCGTCCAAAATAAAGTCCCATTCCCATTGGAGATAGAAGTTGGATTATACCATACACAAACTGTTCGAGGGGAAGCCCCAGTAATGGGTGAATTACTGACGGATGTTAAATAAGTATTGCTTCCATTAAATGACAAATTCCCGCCATTACTAGAAGAATAAGTTGGACTATTATACAAAGTCATGTTATTACCACTTGGACTTAAGTCAGTCATTACAGAACCAGAACCTGAATAAGATCTTGGCTTGCCAGCATCAACATACAACTTTAAATTATTGACTGGAAATAATGCTTCTACTTTTCCTACTGTCCAATTACTGGTATATCCACTTAAAGATGAATTATACATTGTTCCGTTATAGGTATTAGCAAGTGCCTCATTGTATACTGTTGTTTTACCCGTGTTAACGGCATTGGGTGTGCCAATATTAAAATTATAATAAACATTCAAACCAGATTCATTACCTACTAATTCAGTATTCAAGCTTGATTGAATTTGTAAAGTTGTTCGTGCATAATTCCAAATTCTAAATTCGTCAATGGACATATTTGAATTGGCATCCCCATAATTACTTTTACCAATAAAACAGGAATTCCTAGTTACATTAGCTGGAGCTGTTACCGTAGCCGTTAAAACACTTGTTCCATTTACATAGCCTGTTAATGTAGTGCCAGATAGTGTTACTGCTAAATGCGTCCAAGTATTTAAACTAATTCCACTTGGGAAATTAAAGCCACTTGCATTAATATATCCACTTGGAGTATTTCCAGTGGTAAAACCAAATAAAACCTGATCCGTTGAAGTGCTACTGCCTGCACCAAAATCAATAATTCTTGCCCAGTTAGAATATGCATTTAATTTTACCCAACATTCTAAAGTAAAATCACCGTTAAAATAAACGCCTGCTGGCAATTGAACATAGTCATCCACTCCGTCTAATGTAAGTCCATTACTAACTACTTTTTGATAATTGACCGCTTGATATGGTGCTGTAAACATTTGCGCTTGCAATTGCTGTATGAACAACACAGAAATAAATAAAATAGTAAATTTTAATGTTCTCATTTTTTGTTCCCTTTTTATATCTTTTTTGTTCTATTTAAACTCTTTACTAAGTGTATTTATTAATCTTTAATGATTTCTAAAATTACACATTTATCTAACATACATTTCAACTCTGGCAGTACGATTTATACCTGTTTGAATTTGACAACATCCTACATGATCTCCAGCTGAATAGGATACGTAATTCAATCCAATACCTCCCCGCACATCGTTTGAGTTTTGATCCGTTTCATTGTTCCATGCAAAACCCCATCTAACTTTTTGATTTGAACTATATGAATAATTAAATCCATAAAAAGTAAACCCAGCCTGATTACTAAATGGCGTACCAAATCCAGAGAATGTCATGGTTCCATTTGTTGACGTATATATTGCTTGTTGTGTAGGTGATAAAGCAAATTTATTGATCAATGTAAATGGCGCACCCGTAATATTTTTTTCCAACCAACTCCAAGTAGTTAAATTGTCAATACTTCCACTCTCCGCACCCACATTAGCAATGTCCGGCCACAAAGCCATCATATCGGTTGTTCCAAAATAATTGAATACATCAAATTTAGCATCCCCATCGTTTCGGTTGGTTTGTGCTGGATTCAATGTGTTTACTGTATACCAATAATTGGCATCATAATTAAATGTAGCTCCTCGTGTTGCTTTCATCGCCATCATCCATCCACCGCCATCATACTTACTATCCATTAAACAATATACTTGTTGGATGCCTACTGTTGGTAAGTAAATATAATATAGACCATCCGTTGATGCGGGGTATGCTGCCTTAATCGCTTTCGCACTCGTTGCAGCTGTTGCAGCTGTTAAACCATCAGGAACGGGATATTTAACTTTGGTTCGATTGTAGATATATTCTAAATCACTTGCCGAAAGATCACGATCATATATCATCATTTCACCAAAACTTCCGGTTGTCGTTAAAAATAAATCCATTTGATTAGCGACAGTATTTAAAGATCTTCCCACAGATTCTGTTGCACCATTCACATGTAATTTTAAATTTCCATTTCCATCATAAGTGGTTGCAATAAAATTCCAATTTTCTAACATTACATTTAGTCCAGAAATATAATCGGTATTATGTCCCCAAAAACCAAGCTTATTTAAATTAGATGCATACACTCCAAACATGCCAGAATTATAAGCAGTTGAACCAGTAGAAATAATGCTAGTAATACCATTTCCATTAAATGAGGTAGGCCTCATCCACATCCCAATGGTTCTTTTATTTGTACCTGTAATTGGTGAATTAGTAACTGTTTGCAATTTTTGATTCGTTCCATTAAAATTTAATATCCCACCATTATCACTAGTATATATTGGACTATTTAATAAATTCATATTATTGCCATTCTCTGTAAGATCACCAAGCACTGTCCCTGAACCTGAATAGGATCTTCTCCAAGCTGGATTAACATGCATCACTAAATTGTTTCGAGGAACACGGGATTGAATTTTTCCAAATGTAAAATTGCTTGATGTGCCAGTTAAAGCAAAGTTGGTAATGGTTCCATTATTAGTTCCTACTTCATCAAACAAAGTAGTAATGCTGGTATTTGATTGATTTGGAATTCCTTGTTTAAAAGGATAATAAGCAACAAGTCCTGTTTCCTCACCTGTCAATTCGGTATTCATATTTGCCTGAATTTGTGCCTGTGTTCTTTCCACATTCCAAACACGCACTTCCGATATCTTACCCTGGAAAAATTGATTAGGGGATCCTTGTTGTGAGGAACCAATTCCAAATTTTTTTGCTGAACTGGGTATACCTATTCCAGAGGAAAGCGTAAAAACTACTCCATTTTTATAAAATTTCATGCTGTTGCTTGCTTCGTTATAAACAACGGCTACATGTTGCCATTCATTAATATTTATAGGCGTGATTTGCCATCCACCATTAGCATAACCAGCATAAAAATAACCTCCATTCACAAATACATTTCTATCCCATCCACCATCTTCAATTCCAAAAATCGTTCTCCAATCACCATTGTTTGCGGTAGGATATACCCAGGCCTCCCAAGTAGTTATTGGCATGACTGAATTATTAACATCGAGTGTTGTTATGACACAATCATTTACTCCATCATAATCCAAAGCATTATTTAAACTCTTTGTCAAGAAATTAGATCCTTGATAAGGTGCCGTAAACATTTGCGCTGAAGCAATAACGCTTGAAATTATAAATAATAATATGAGTATATTTTGCTTCATTCTTAATTTTTCATTCTTTGTTTTAGATCATTATCATTTATCTCACCCAATACCAAATATTTGTTGGACTCTGAACTCCAGGAGCATTTGCCATCCAAGGTGCGGAAGTCCATCCAGATTGCTGTGTGACCAATGCACCCCACCAGTTACCACCATTATCTGCATCCGTTGTTAAAAAAGCAGTGCTAGTATTATTAACATAATATGGCATACGAGGTCCTAAATTAGTTCCATTATCATCTTCAGCCCAAGTGCCAAATTTTTGATTTCTAGTAATTGTATTAGAAGCAATAGTGCTTGCATTTGAAGAAGAAATAAAACTTATATTATTATTCACTGTCCAAATACCTCCATAACTTCCTCTTGAATCCGCATCTAACATATATTGAAAACCGGTGGTACTTTTTTTAATATAATCAGCCCATCCTACTATGGAATAATTTGCAGTGCTTGTACTTATAATATCTGCATTGGTTGTAAATGGAAAATAATTAGGTGCCGTTGTATTATTTAAGGCAATCGTATTTGCATATGTCCAACCTGCATTTGTTGAATTCTTCAAAATTAATGTCCAACCTCCTCCATCGGTGGTCATGTCGGCATAAATTTGAAAGGGTGTGTTAGAATTAATATTTATATTTTTAATCCAATAAATACCATCGGGTGAATTAGGATAATCTCTTTTAATTTGATAAGCACTTGATGATGCATTTGCTGCCGTTAAACCATCAGGACCTTTATAAATTTCTGACACAAATACCCAGTTACTTAATGAAGGATTGGTTAAAGTAAAATTGGTGAGTGTTCCATTTGTTGCACTTGGTACTTTATTATTCAGCGTAGTAACTCCTGTATTATTTTGTCCAACTACTCCTTGGTTAAAATCAAAATAGGCCATTAGTCCGGTTTCGTTTCCTGATAAAGTAGCATACATAAATTGTTGTAATTCTGTAGCAGTTCTTGCGGTACTCCAAATTCTTACATCACCGATACTACCTTCGAAAAAATTAATTGGACTAGAATTGGATTTTCTCGCACCAATTAACACATCTTCATTGTTTGATGCGATGGTTCCAAACGCCTGAGTGCCTGATAAATTTCCATTAATATATACTCTCACATTGGTTCCATCATAAGTCATGGCAACATGGGTCCATGCATTGTCAGGTATTGGATCGGTAGTGGTAATTGACCATGGGGCAACTTCCCTTGTAACATATATTTTATTATCAGAAGTTATTTCAAAAATAAATGTACCTACCACACTTGCATTGTGTTTTCCTACTATCGAATTAGAATGTGTGTTGGGTGTTAAATTGACCCATGCTTCAATGGTATAGTTGCCCATGAATGTACTTAAGTTGCCCAAATTAACATAATCGTTTACACCATCAAAATTAAGTGCATTAGTTCTTACAGCAGGTACAGCAGTGTTGTGCGCACTGAAAAATTTTTGCGCATTTGTATTTAACACCCAAAGGAAGGCTGCTATAAATAATATGTTGAATTTTATTTGTCTCATTTTTTAAATACTTCTCAGTAATTTATTTTTTATCGTACCCAATAATATATTTTAGAAGGTGTTGGCATATTGGTGTCAATCCATGGTGCAGTTACATAACTTCCATTATTTGTTACTAAAGTTCCCCACCAGTTTCCACCCCCATCATCCGTAGTTAAAAAAGCACTATTTGAAGTGGTACGCCAAGGCATTCTTGGTTGTACTGAATTTGAATTCGCTAAATCATACGCATAAGTGTCCCAAGTAGTATTTCTTGTAATATTAGTTTGCACATTCGTTGTTGAAACAAATGTATAAGCATCGTTAGCAGTCCAAATACCACCCCACCTATTTCTTGCATTAGCTTCTATCATGTATTGAAATCCGGTAGCACTCTTTTTAATATAATCTCCATATTGCACAATTGAATAATTAGCACTTAATGAAGGGGTTGATTCATTTCTTAAAATTGCATTATTATAGTCCCATCCTGAATAGCCAATATTAGAAACAAGCAGTGTCCATCCACCTCCATCAGTAGTCATGTCAGCGTAAATTTGGAAGGGTGTGTTTGAATTAATATTTGGATTTTTTATCCAATAAATGCCATCCGTAGAATTAGGATAATCTTTTTTAATTTGATAAGCGCTTGTTGATGCATTTGCTGCCGTTAACCCATCGGGGCCTTTATAAATTTCTGACACAAATACCCAATTGCTTAATGTTGGATTGGTTAAGCCGAAATTAGTAAGAGTGCCATTGGTAGCACTTGGCTTATCATTTAATAAAGTAGTGACTCCTGTATTATTTTGTCCAACTTCCCCTTGGTTGAAATCAAAATAGGCCATGAGTCCGGTTTCATTTCCTGATAAAGTAGCATACATAAATTGTTGCAATTGTGCAGCGGTTCTTGCTGTGGTCCATATTCTCAAATCGCCAATACTTCCTTCAAAAAAATCAAGAGGGCTGGAACTTAGTTTTTTAGCGCCAATTAAAACATCTTCATTATTTGTAGTAATTGATCCGCGAGCGGCTGAAACATCTATGGTCCCATTGATATAGATCGTTAGATTAGTGCCATCATAGGTCATGGCAATATGGGTCCATATATTATCTGGGATAGCACTATTAGAAGTTAACCCATATGGGCTTACTTCTCTTTGCGCTGTAATTTTATTATCGGAACCAACTGCCAAATACATGGATCCTGCAACACCACCATTGTATTTTCCAAGTATCACATTAGTATGATTGTTAGGCGTTAAATAAACCCATGCCTCTACTGTATAGGTGCTAGTGAACGCACTATAATTACCCAAATTCACATAATCATCTACACCATCAAAATTAAGTGCATTGGTTCTTACGGCAGGTACTGAAGTGTTATGCGCACTAAAGAATTTTTGCGCATTGCTATTTGTAATAAGCAAAAGTGAAAGGATATATAAGAAGCATGTTTTTTTCATTGGAGTGATTAAGGCAGATTTAATTTTTTCTTATACTTATTGTAGAGTGCTAAAACTTCTGCTGCACTTAATGCTTTGTTATAATATAAAACAACTGCTACGTTTGCATCCATGGTATATTGAGGTTCAGCATCTTTAATCCAACCAATATTAAATCTATTACTTGCACTCGCAGTAATATTGGTTGACATAGTTGCCGATTTATCAAATGTGCCATCTACATAAATAGTCTCAGTTCCATTAGTGCCTCCAGTAAATGTGGTAGTCACACACCAAAATTTTGAAGTAGTTGGTGTTACCCCTGTTGCAGCACTCCAAGTTCCTTGATTACTACAAGCCCCACCTGCAAATTTTCCTCCATTACCAATACCTATACAATGTACAGTGGAGCCAGCTGCATCACAATAATTTGGTGGTCCAAAACTTATTAATACTTTTCCAGCCGTTAAACTATTAGGTTTAAATATAGCCATCACGGAATAAGCTCCATTGCCCTCTCTTAAATTAGTATAACCCGATGAAACCATTGACCTTACTGTTCCAATAGTTGGTGTAGTTGAAAATACAGAAACCCCATTATCAATTTTAAATACGGGTGCGAGTGAACTTGACCATTGAATTTGATTTCCTGAAACCAGATCGGTCCATGCGGTTCCATTTCCATCATAAGATTGTTTATTAGAAGCATCTAAATTTAACATGAGCCCGTCGTTATACCCTGCGACTCCGTACTTATTAATTAGATAAGTCTCCACAAAATTAATTTCTTGGCTATTTAATTCTCTTGGATAAATAATAAATTCAGCCATTTCAAAATTTGATTTCTCCCCCGACCACCCCGGTGTATTAATCCCTAATTGAGAAAAACCAGATGTAGCTCCGGGACTATATTTAGAAACATCTGTTCCATTGCAACGAGCATAACTATTTTGGTCGGTATATACAATCCAATCTGTGCCTCCAGCAACTGTTGCTGTAATACCATTTGGCTGATCAGTAATCCAACCATTATGATGAGAAACACCAACATGTGTCATCCAATGACCGGTTAGCCAGTTATTACCTGCTGGATAATCAGTGATGATTCTTTTTTGAAGCGCTGCACTCGTGCTAGTATATCGCTCTACAACAAATAGGGTGTATTTGCTATTTGCCGTCCAGTTATGATTTGAAAAAGCGGGGAAGACAACCGATGAAGTGCTTGTCCCTTGAAGTACAATATTATTTTTTAAGTTTACACTACTCACTGCAGCAGTCATTCCACTCATGGTTGCGTTATAACCATTACCTGTTTGATCGGTCCATGTAGTTGGAGTTGCTCCAGTTGCAAATTCACTAGCCATATAATGTGCCATGGCTCCCTTAACAGGTAATATCACAAATGACAAAGTTCCATTGCTCGTAAAAGTATGTATTGAATATCCATTCACATAAGAATAAGTTCCACCTGTAGCCATTTGAGGCCCAGGGTATCTGATAATGACAACACCGTTTGTGCCATTCACTCCATTTGCTGCGCCACCGCCTCCATAATTATTTGAATAATTAAAACCTGCCCCATTTGTTGCAGTAGTTGCAGCACCTGCAGTTGTAGCTGACGCTACTCCATTATTTCCTAAATCGTTTATGGTTCCAGAAGTATAAGATGAATTCGCATAATTACCGCCACCACTACTATTATAATCATTGGTTGCTGAATTTGGATTTTGACCATTACCGCCATAATAACCGCCACCGCCGCCGCCGCCACCGCCGCCATCGCCTGAATAATTTGCACCAGCGCTACCATTCATATTTACTCCATTGGTGCCATTTGTTTGTGTTCCACCTCCACGAGCAGCTCTTTCATTTGCATTACCTTCTCCACCACCACCACCACCAGCACCGCCACCCGCTACAATATAATAAGTTGCGCCACTAAATACTCCGGACCATCCACCACCGCCACCACCACTGCCAGAATATCCACTTCCTCCGGCTGTACCTCCAGCACCTCCACCATTTGAACCTGCAGCGCCTCCACCAGTTCCTGTTTGATTAGTAGCTCCACCACCACCACCACCACCAATGGCAATAGTTAATATATTACCAGTGAAGTTATTAATTTTTGTATAAACTGCTGCGCCACTTCCACCTCCTGTACCACTAGCTCCACCATCAGCACCACCTCCACCTCCTCCAGCACCTATTGCTAATACTTCAATGCTGCTAATAGTCCTCGAGTAACTACTATTATAGTTCGCAGGATGATAGCTGGGCATGAACGATTGTGCATACCCAACTATTTTGCAAAAAAATAAAAAACTAAAAAGGATTCCTTTTTTCATCTTATTTCTTATTGCATATCTCCTCCAGTAATAAATACATTTGATGCTGGTGAAACCACAGTCACCACTGCATATTGTCCACCAGCTTTTGTATAATTTGATCTGTTATAAACAGTAGTACTCGCTCCCTGAGCAATGGTTACAGAACCTGCAGCCATTTGTACAATCATACAGTTAAATCCTGCTGTTAAGCCTGACGGAATTGTGATGGTTGCTGCTCCAGTGTTCGCACAATAAATTACTTTTCCATTGTCTGCTTGCACTAAAGTATATGCAGTAGTTGCAGCGACAACCCCAGTTGTGTTTACAGAAGCATTTGCGCCTGTGAAAGTACGGTTGCTTTCTAATGTAACTGTTGTACCATCATCTTTAATTACACTGTTACCCAAAGTTGTACCGCCAGCATTATTATACTTTGGCAAATAGTTTTGTGTGCCTGAACCGGTAATTCCTCCTGTTGCAGCAGCCCAAGATGCTGTTCCATCCGCAGCAGAAGTTAATACATAACCATTGGTTGCGCCAGTAGTTAATTTAATACCTGCCGCAGTGATTGAACCAGTTGTAGTAATACCACCACCACTTGCTAAAGTAATGGTTGTGGCAGTGCCCAAAGCACCTTTACCATTATTAATTTTCACACCACCAGTCATTCGGAAAGTTTCAAAACCATCATTATTATCTACTAAATCACCATCATCAGAAAATGTGATTCCCTGTCCAGAAGTACCAGCGGCATTCACCGTTAAATTATTATTGACAATAGTTGATGCCGCAGAAAAAGTTTTTACTCCTGCAATAGTTTGTGCAGAAGTTAAGTCCACAAAGTTTTGAGTTGCTGATCCTGTACCACCATTCGCAATTGGTAAAGTAGTGATCCAAGCTGGAGCCGTAGTTCCAGTTGAAGTTAATATTTGTCCAGCAGTTCCAGCAGCAGTAAATGCAGTAGCACCTGCACCAGATTGATAAGGTATTGCACCAGCAACGCCACCCGCTAATCCAGTTGCAGCAATGGATTGTGTAATACCATATCCTAATCCTACATTCCAGTAACAAGTGGTACCATCATAATAGAAGGTGACAACGTCTGTTGCATTCGCTGTGGTTGAAAGATTGATACCTGATGAAGAACCCAATACTTTATTCGTAGTGCTTGATGGTAATGCCAATGTGTATGGCCCACCAGTTGCTGGTTGCTTAACCACTAAAGTACCCGTTGTTCCTACAGGAGGTGTTGCACCAAATGCCAAAGTACTATTTGCATTTAAAGTAACACTTGCATTCAATCCTGATAATGGTGTCCATGTAATAGTTGCACCCGCTGTTAATGCAAATGGTGTAGAAGAATAAATTGGAGCATTAATTGCACCACTTGTATTTACAGCTGTTACACTTGCATTACCAACTTGTATGGTGTTACTTGCAGTAACTAAAGCACCATTACCAATTGCCGTTGCATTGGTTAATGAGCCACTCGAATTAGCATTATAACCAAGGAAAGTATTATAACTACCGGTACTTGCATAACCCGAAGTATGACCCACAGCAGTATTGTATGTTCCAGCGTTATTTGTCCATAACGCATTATGTCCTAAACCTACGTTATAACTTCCTCTAGTATTATACATTGCAGAGTAACCCATACCTAAGTTTTCAGATCCTGCATCCAAATAATTTAATGTGTAT
>CAIYUO010000109.1 GCA_903929425.1 uncultured Bacteroidota bacterium | reverse complement strand
CCCTTATTTTATACCGGTTTAGGATTGATGATTGCGGGTAATGGTTTTTTCAAACCCAACATTTCAAGTATGGTGGGGCAGTTGTATAAAAAGGGAGATTCAAAAATTGATGCGGCTTATACCATTTTTTATATGGGAATAAATACTGGTGGTGCATTGGGTCCTATTGTTTGTGGTGCTTTTGGAGACACAGGCGTTAGTGGTGATTTCAAATGGGCATTTCTTGCGGGCGGTGTTGCCATGATTTTAAGTGTGATAACGCAAATCGTATTCCAGAAAAAATACTTAGTAGATGCTGAAGGGCAAGCCATTGGACAAGCTCCAAAAGACGCACCTGCTTTTTTTCAAAAGATACCTGTAATGGCAGGATTTTTATTTTTACTTAGTCTTTTAACTATTGCGATGGTTTATGTGGACATTAAAATAGTAAGCTATTTTTTATGGCTATTGGTTGGTTGTATTTCGTTAATTGCTTTTATTATTTTTTCTGATAAAAAGTTGAATATTATTGAAAAGAAAAAAGTGGCCGTGTTATTTACCGTTTCTTTTTTCGTTATCTTTTTTTGGAGTGCATTTGAACAAGCAGGAGCATCACTTACTTATTTTGCGGAAGAAAATACGCAAAGAGATTTAGGATTTTTTGAAGTACCAACCAGCTTTTTTCAATCCCTTAATTCTATTTTTGTCGTGACCTTAGCGCCTTTGGTGGCATGGGTTTGGATCAAATTAGGTAAAATAAATAAAGAACCCTCTTCACCTTTTAAAATGGCCATGGGATTAATGTTGTTAGCACTTGGATATTTATGGATTGCAACCGGCGTTAATGGAGTAGGGGCTGGCGTTAAAGTAAGTATGATTTGGTTAATTGGTATGTATATGATGCATACTTTTGGCGAGCTTTGTTTGTCGCCCATTGGACTTTCATTATTTAATAAATTAGCACCTATCAAATTTGCATCCTTATTAATGGCCGTTTGGTTCACAGCAAATGCTTTTGCTAATAAATTAGCGGGTGTGTTTAGTGCACTGTATCCAGAGAATGGAAAAATAACCACTTTCGCAGGCTATCAAATTGGTAACCTCCATGAATTTTTTATGTTCTTTGTTTTCATGGCAGGTATTGCCTCTATTATTTTATTTTTTTTGTCGAGTAAGTTGAAGAATTTAATGGAGAACTAGTTTTGATTATTGCTTCGCATTGGCAACTTCATTCCTTGACGACCCGCTCACATGCGCTGTACATTTCAATAAGGTAAATAGTATTAAACCCCATAATGGCATCAATTAGCTTGGCTCAGCTATTTTATTATTAGTTACGCTGTGCTCGAAAGGTCGTTACGGAATGATATGCCAATTGCTTTGTTAAAATTATTGCTAATAAATGCATTGCAATAAAAGCAATACTTACAGCATACCTTTTACAATTTCATCCACTACGCCTGGATCCAACAAAGTTGAGGTATCGCCTAGGTTGCTGGTTTCACCTTCGGCTACTTTGCGCAGTATGCGACGCATTATTTTTCCAGAACGTGTTTTTGGTAAGCCAGACACAAACTGAATTTTATCAGGCTTGGCGATGGGGCCAATAATTCTCGTAACGGTTTGTAAAATATCTTTTCTCACTAAGTCGGCAGTACCATGTGTATCCTGACCGTGAGATCCTGTATAAATAATAAATGCATAAATGCCTTGGCCTTTAATATTATGAGGATATCCAACAACAGCGCTTTCAACGACGCCTGCGTGCATGTTAATTGCATTTTCCACTTCGGCAGTACCAATACGGTGACCGCTTACATTTAGCACATCGTCAACACGACCTGTGATTCTAAATTGTCCCTCTTCATTTCGCAATGCTCCGTCTCCTGTGAAATATAAATTATCATAGGTTGCAAAATAATTTGTGCGGCACCTTTCATGATCACCATAAGTGGTTCTTAAAATCGCAGGCCAAGGTTGTGTGATACATAAATTACCACGATATAATCCATCTTCTTTTTCGGTGATTTCATTTCCCTTGTCGTCTACTAATATTGCTTTCACACCTGGCATCGGATAGGTTGCCCAGCCTGGTTTTCCTGGTGTAATGCCAGCCATATTTGAAATCATAACACCACCTGTTTCTGTTTGCCACCAAGTATCTACAATGGGACATTTTTTCTTTCCAATATTTTCATCATACCAATGCCAAGCTTCTTCATTAATGGGTTCTCCTACAGTTCCTAATATTTTTAAACTGCTTAAGTCATGATCTTTAACGGGACCTAATCCAAATCCCATTAAGGAACGAAGGGCGGTTGGTGCAGTATATAAAATATTCACTTTAAACTTGTCTATAATATCCCAAAAACGGCCAGCATCAGGGAAGGTTGGAATACCTTCAAACATTAAGGAGGTTCCTCCAGCGCTTAATGGTCCATATACAATATAGCTGTGACCTGTAATCCAACCAATGTCGGCTGTACAAAAGAAAATATCCTGAGGTTGATACTGAAAAACATTTATAAATGTATAGTTAGTATATATCATGTAACCAGCTACACTATGCACTACCCCTTTTGGTTTACCTGTTGAACCTGAAGTGTATAAAATAAATAATGGATCTTCAGCATCCATTTCAACTGGAGCTACTAATGGCAATGCTTGTGTCTCCACTTTTTTTATTTCATCTTCCCACCAAACATCACGTCCTTTTAACATGGATACCGCTGTTCTTGTTCTTGTGCAAACAATGACACGCTTCACTGTTTTATTTCCAATTAATGCATCGTCAATAACCGATTTTAACGGAATATCTTTTGCACCACGATAAGCTCCGTCACAAGTAATTATATATCCTGCTTTAGCATCTTCTAAACGATCGGCAATACTTTGAGCGGAGAAGCCACCAAAAATAACACTGTGTATGGCGCCAATTCTTGCACACGCTAAAATGGCAATCGCCAATTCTGGTATCATGCCCATGTATACACAAACACGATCTCCTTTTTGAACCCCATTATTTAATAGTACTTGCGCAAATTGACAAACTTTCAAATGGAGTTGCTTGTAAGTAATAATGCGATGATGTTCGTCGGGATCATTCGGCTCCCAAATCATAGCAGGTGTATCACCATTTTTTTCTAAATGTCTATCCAAACAGTTTTCGGTAATGTTTAATTTACCTCCTTTAAACCAGGTTACTTTGGGATCCTTGAAATTCCAATCTAATATGTTGTCCCATTTTTTTTGCCAAGAAAATGTTTCTGCAATTTCATTCCAAAACAACTCAGGGGTATCAATACTTTTTTTGTATGCCTCATGATATTGTTCAAGACTTTTAATTTGATAGGGGTAGCTCATATGCAATCATTATAAATAGATGTACCAAATTTACATTTTTTAAGCATAAATATTTAACTTGAATGATAACTGGAAAAACGATTGTTATGAATGCAGAAAAAAAACAAAGCAGTATTGCGTTTGTGATAGGGGCATCCTCGGTGGGCACACTTATTGAATGGTATGATTTTTACATTTTTGGTATGTTGGCGACCATATTGTCTAAACAGTTTTTCCCTGCAGAAGCAGGAACAGCAGCACTGTTAAGTACCTTGGCCATTTTTGCAGCTGGCTTTATTGTACGCCCATTTGGAGCATTGGTTTTTGGTCGACTTGGTGACCTTATTGGTCGTAAACATACTTTTTTACTGACCTTAGTCATCATGGGTGGTTCTACATTTGCTATTGGTCTTGTTCCGGGATATGCAACGATCGGTTGGGCAGCACCTATTTTAGTACTTATATTAAGATTATTACAAGGATTAGCATTGGGAGGAGAATATGGCGGTGCTGCCACTTATGTAGCCGAACATGCACCAGCAGGTCAACGTGGCTTTTGGACATCATGGATTCAGACTACCGCAACACTTGGATTATTTTTAGCATTAGGTGTTATTATCTTAATTCGATCGAATCAAGGAGTTGAAAATTTTAGTGCAGAATGGGGTGGATGGAGATATCCATTTTGGATTTCAATTTTATTAGTTGGCGTATCGGTTTTAATAAGAATGCGAATGAGTGAGTCGCCTATGTTTTCTAAATTAAAAGCTGAGGGAAAAACATCAGCCAATCCATTAAAAGAAAGTTTTGGTAATAAAGCTAATTTCAAAATGGTTTTATTAGCCCTGTTTGGTGCGGTAATGGGACAGGGTGTTGTTTGGTATACTGGTCAGTTTTATGCACAAAGTTTTATAGAGACTGTTTGTAAAATAGATTTTATACAATCCAGAAACATTATGTTGGTGGCTATATTAATGGCAACTCCTTGTTTTGTTTTATTTGGTTGGTTAAGTGATAAAGTGGGTCGTAAATGGATAATGCTATTGGGAATGTTATTGGCGATTTTAACGTATCGACCTATCTACTCAGCATTTTTGTCTATTACTTCGGCAAGCAATAGAAGTCAGCAAGTTGATTATAGTGTTACAAAATCAGGTCCGTCTATACCTTTGGTGGATGCAAAGGATAAACACAAAATGTATATTCGACAAGTTATTGATACTGCTTATTTAGATGGTTCTCATTTTAAATATACGTTTACCGATACGCTTATTGGATTTAATGAACTAGATGCGAACCGCCCTATTAATTTATTGAATCAAACACTAATAAAATACAAATCGTCTAAACCTAATATTGTCATTGAAAAAACAATGGGTAAGTCGGCTACTTGGAATATTATTTGGCTCATTTTTATTCAAATTGTTTATGTAACCATGGTTTATGGGCCTATTGCAGCGTTTTTAGTAGAAATGTTTCCAACAAAAATTAGGTATACCTCTATGTCACTGCCATATCATATTGGGAATGGTGTATTTGGTGGGTTGGTTCCTTTTTTAGGCACTTTAATTGTTGAGTTCACAAAAACAAGTTCAAATCCTGCTGGTGATTCATTGGCGGGTTTATGGTACCCAATTGGCGTCGCATTAGTTTGTTTTATTATTGGTCTTGTCTATTTATCTAATAAGGTTGATCAAAATGTCATGGATTAATTAAATCATATTTTATGAATACGTTAAAAAAATTATTAGGATTTATTTGGATGCTTTTAGCGCCCACCATTATTTGTTTTTTAGTTTACCAAGCAAATCTTAAAATACAAGCAGCTAGTATCGCTACTAAGTCAAATGTAATTTTACAATGGTCTATTATTCTAATTATTTTCATACCCATTTGTGTTGGATTTTTCATATTTGGAAAATATGCGGCTTCAGATGAATATGCGCATTTGCCATCTTCCTCCGAAGCATTAAATAACTAGTTAACGAATATTTAATATTTGTTAAGTATTTTTGACTATGTCATTAATTATACAAGGGCTTACAAAAAGGTATGATACGCAAATTGCGGTTGCTGATTTGTCATTTACCATTGATAAAGGTTCGGTAGTAGGATTTTTAGGTCCTAATGGTGCAGGGAAAAGTACGACCTTAAAAATGATTGCAGGTTATTTGACACCTGATGAAGGAACGGTAACATTAAATGGTATTTCTAATCAGAAAGATCCTATTTTCTTTAAAAAATTAGTAGGCTATTTACCCGAATCAAATCCTTTGTACGAGGAAATGTATGTGAAAGAGTATTTTTCATTTTTGGCATCCATTCATAATATTAATAATCCTGCTGAACGTATTAAGGAGTTGATTGAACTAACTGGATTGCAGTCCATGCAACAAAAAAAAATTGGAGCACTTTCAAAAGGCTATAAACAAAGAGTTGGAATTGCAGCTGCGATTATACACAAGCCAGTCCTTGTTTTATTAGATGAGCCGACTGCTGGATTGGACCCCAATCAATTAATTGAAATTAGAAACCTTATTGTAAGTATCAGTAGGGAAGCCATTGTATTATTTTCAACACATATTTTACAAGAAGTATCAGCGATATGTTCAAGTGTAATAGTTTTACACAAGGCAAAACTAGTTGCTAATACATTGATTCAAGATTTATTAAAACCAACACAACCGGCTATAAGGGTAGTGTTTGAGGAAGCAATTGAACCCTATTTAACGGACGACTTTTTCCAAGGGCTAGATTTTGAAAAACAAGACAAACATGTGTTAGTCATAAAATCAACGGATATTAATAAGTTAAAAAAAGAAGTACTTCATTTTGCATTGGCTAAAGGGCTGAATATCCAAGCATTACAAACCCAAGAGACCAGTTTGGAAGAAATTTTTAAATTGCTTACGCATTAAAAAAAATGGGTGTAAATTGCAAACGAAAATCAGCATCATTTTACTAGAAAATAAAAAATTAAATTATGAGTTACATTGTTGAAGTAAAAGCTAGACAAATTTTAGATAGCCGTGGAAATCCTACAGTAGAAGTAGACGTATTAACAGACGAAGGAGCTATGGGCCGTGCTGCAGTTCCAAGTGGAGCAAGTACAGGTATTCACGAAGCGGTTGAATTAAAAGACAACGATAAAAAGAAGTATTTAGGTAAAGGTGTTTTAAAGGCGGTGAAAAATGTAAACACTTTAATTGCCAATAGCATTGTTGGTTTTGATGTGACAGCACAAGCTGCTATTGACCAAGTAATGATTGATTTAGACGGAACTCCTAACAAAGCGAAATTAGGGGCAAACGCAATTTTAGCAGTTTCAATGGCTGCTGCAAGAGCAGCTGCTGAAGAAGCAAGTTTACCTTTATACCGTTACATTGGTGGAACGAATGCAAGAACTTTGCCAATGCCAATGATGAACATTTTGAATGGTGGTGCTCACGCAGATAATAAAATTGATTTTCAAGAGTTCATGATTATGCCAGTAGGCGCTCCTAGCTTTAGCGAAGGTTTACGTTGGGGTGTGGAAATTTTCCACCAGTTAAAAAGCACTTTGAAAAAGAAAGGATATAGCACCAACGTAGGAGATGAAGGTGGTTTCGCTCCAAATATTCAAAGCAACGAAGAGGCAATAGAAACAGTATTGGAAGCGATTCAAGCTGCAGGTTATAAAGCGGGTTCTCAAATTGCTATTGCAATGGATGCTGCTAACAGTGAATTATGGGATGCGAAGAAAAAGAAGTATGTTTTTCACAAGAGCTCAGGTAAGGAAATGAGTTCTGATCAATTGGTTAAATACTGGGAATCATGGGTTAAAAAATATCCTATCGTTTCAATCGAGGATGGTATGGCTGAAGACGATTGGGCTGGTTGGAAAAACTTAACAACTACCATTGGTGATAAGTGTCAATTGGTTGGTGATGATTTATTCGTAACGAATGTTACTCGTTTACAAACTGGAATTGATAAGAAAATTGCAAATGGTTTATTAGTTAAAGTAAACCAAATTGGTACTTTAACAGAAACCATTAATGCGGTAAGTTTAGCACAACATAATGGATACAACACCATTATGTCACACCGTTCAGGCGAAACAGAAGACACCACTATTGCCGATTTAGCAGTTGCGTTGAATTGTGGTCAAATTAAGACAGGGTCGGCTTCTCGTACTGATCGTATGGCTAAATACAACCAATTAATCCGAATTGAAGAGCAGTTAGGTGAAACGGGTGTATTCCCTACAAAAGGGAAATTGAAGTTTGGCAATAAATAAGCTGTTTACTTTTATATATAAAGGCCCCGATTGGGGCCTTTATTCTTTTTGCGTATTAGGATAACTATATTATTTTTACCTACTTAAATATTTATGAAAGTGATTAAAAAAATATCGGCCATACTTTTTAACCGATACTTTATAGTATCGATAGTGTTTATTGTATGGATGTTATTTTTTGATCAACGTGATTATTTTCAACAAAAGGCAAGTGCTGAAGAATTAAAAAAAATTCAAAGTTCTACTAAGTATTATGATGACGAAATAAATAGTACTAAAAGTCAACTTAATAATTTGCAAACTAGTCCAACTTCCATTGAGAAATTTGGTCGAGAAAGGTATTTACTAAAAAGAGAAGGGGAGGAATTGTATTTGTTTGAAGACACTTCTGAAAATAAAACCTCTCCTGAGGGAAAGAAATGACAAAAAAAGAGCGCTATGTAAAGGTGTTGGATTATTTCCAAACGCATATGCCAGTTGCCGAAACAGAGCTTGCATACAATAATCCATTTGAATTATTAGTAGCTGTTATTTTATCCGCTCAGTGTACAGATAAACGGGTGAATTTAACTACACCGAATATCTTTAAGAAATATCCTACACCACAAAAAATGGCAAAGGCCAGTTTTGATGATTTGTTCCCGATTATAAAAAGCATTTCGTATCCTAATAATAAAACCAAACATTTAATTGGCATGAGCCAATTGCTCGTAAATGATTTTGAGGGTGAAGTGCCTATGACTATTGAGGAGTTGGTCAAATTGCCTGGAGTTGGTCGTAAAACGGCTAATGTAATTACTAGTGTATGGGATAGTCAACCCAATATGGCAGTTGATACACATGTAAATAGAGTTAGTAAAAGATTAGGGCTTGTTCCAATGACCGCAACTACACCGTTAGCTGTTGAAAAAGATTTAATTAAAAATATTCCAACTCATTTAGTTCACACCGCACATCATTGGTTAATTCTACATGGTCGTTATACTTGTTTAGCGCGAAGTCCTAAATGTGAAGCGTGTGGCTTGCAATCATTTTGCAAGTATTTTGAAAAGATCAATAAACAATAAATATATGTTGTTGCAATAAAAAGGTTCCAATTTCGGAACCCTTTTTATATTTCTTATGTGAAATGATGACTATAAGTATTGATTAATTGAATCAGTCAATTCTTGTTTTGTAATAGGTATACCCATCATTTTGTTGTATCCTTTAGCATCCACAAAATATTGATCACGGATAATTTTAATCAATTGACCATTATTAATTTCCGGAATTAACACGGTTTCAAAATTCTTTAAAATATCCCCTAAGTTACTTGGGAAAGGACGCATATACTTGATGTGTGCGTGGCTTACTGATTTTCCTTGTGCTTGTAAATCTTTCACAGTGCCTTTAATAGTTCCATAAGTTGATCCCCATCCTAATACCAATACTTTACCTTTTTCAGCACCGCTGTCAATGGTTTGTTTTGGAATATAGTCAGCTATCTTATCTACTTTAGCTTCTCTCATTTTAATCATGAACTGGTGATTCTCTGCTTCGTAGTTAACGTTTCCTGTTTCATGTTGTTTTTCTAAACCACCAATTCTATGTTCTAAACCAGGTGTTCCAGGAACAGCCCAAGGACGCGCTAATTTTTCGTTTCTAGTGTATGGCTTATATTTTAATTCACCTTCATCCAACTTAGTTTTAAATGTCACTTCAATTTCAGGAAGGTCGGCAGCATTTGGAAATTTCCAAGGCTCTGCTCCGTTCGCAATATATCCGTCACTTAATAAAATAACTGGAGTCATATGTTGTAAAGCAATTCTAACTGCTTCAAATGCCATTTCAAAACAATCACTTGGGGTTGAAGTTGCTAAAATGGGGATAGGTGCTTCACCATTTCGTCCATAATAAGCTTGTAACAAATCACTTTGCTCTGTTTTTGTAGGTAAACCAGTTGATGGACCTCCTCTTTGAATGTTCACAATTACCAATGGCAATTCTAACATCATTGCCAATCCCAATGCTTCAGTTTTTAAAGCCATACCTGGTCCCGAAGTAGTGGTTAAACCAATTTGTCCACCATAGCTAGCACCTATTGCAGCTGCAATACCTGCAATTTCATCCTCAGCTTGGAAGGTTCTAACACCAAAATTTTTATACTTACTTAATTCATGTAAAATATCGGTAGCTGGTGTAATTGGGTAAGATCCTAAGAAAATAGGCAATTTTGATTTTTGAGAAGCAGCGATTAATCCCATTGATAAAGCTTGATTACCCATGATACTGCGGTAAGTACCCGGATCCATCTTAGACTTCTCCACTTTGAATCTTGCTGCATTAAATAGTTCAGCAGTTTCACCATAAAAATAACCCGCTTTTAAAACAGCGATGTTACTGTTTAAGATAGATTCTTTTTTTCCAAATTTCTCCTTTAAAAAAGCAAGTGTTGTATCTAAATCTCTATTGTAAACCCAATAGATAACGCCCAATACAAACATATTTTTAGCACGATCTCTTTCTTTGTTTCCTAATTCAGGGAAATCTTTTAATGATTCGCGCGTTAATTTTGTAATATCAATTTTTGTTAACTCATATCCATCTAAACTTCCATCTTCTAAAGGATTTATGCCTTCTGCATAATTTGCAAGACGTAAATTTTTAACATCAAAACCATCTACGTTAGCGATAATTTTACCGCCCTTTTTTAATCCCTTTAAATTTACTTTTAAAGCAGCTGCATTCATAGCAACCAACACATCACATGCATCGCCAGGAGTGTATACTTTGTCAGAACTAAAGTGAACTTGAAAACCACTTACACCAGGTAAGGTTCCGATAGGGGCTCTAATTTCAGCTGGGAAATCCGGAAAAGTGGCAAGGTCAATTCCTAAAATAGCAGTATTATTTGTGAATTGTTGACCTGTTAATTGCATTCCATCTCCGCTGTCACCAGCAAATTTGATTACTACATCTTGTAAAGTAACTTCGTTCTGCATATAGCTATGATTTGAACGTAAAGGTACATAGACAACCGCCTAAATGTTATTTTTTTATTGTTTTTTTTATTTTTTCTTAACTAACTTTGCGAACTAATTTTTAGGCATAATGATCTTGGCCCCTGTTTTTTATATTTTAATCCATTTTGTTTCTTCATTTCTTCCTCAAAATGCAATCGTTGCCAGCTCCTCAATGCCGCTCATTGAGCTTCATAAGAAGTATATTTATTTGAGTTTTGATGATGGGCCGTTGAAAGGAACAGCTAATTGTATTGATGTATGTTTAAATGAAAATGTTCCAGCTACTTTCTTTGAAGTGGGATTGCATCAAGCAAAAACGGCATTCACTAAGAAACTATCAAACCGCATTTTACAAAACGATTCCATGTTTGTTTTAGGGAATCACAGTTATACACACGCAAATAGCGAATATCTTTATTTTTACCACAATCCTAAAATGGCTTTCAATGATTTTTTAAGGGCCAAAAGGAACATGCGTTTTAGCAATAATATTGTTCGTTTGCCCGGCAATAATGCATGGAATACAATTAAGGTGAAATATGCAAGTAATTTAGTTAAACCTTTAGTATACAAATTAGATAGTGCAGGATTCAATATCATAGGATGGGATGTAGAGTGGAAGTTTAATAGCTATGGAAGACCTTTACATGCTCCTCAATATTTAATCAAAATGGTTGACTCTGCATTTATCAAGCATGAAACTAGGACTAGAAATCATTTAGTTATATTAATGCATGATTATATGTTTGGTTCAACGGCGGATTCCATTAAATTGGTTAAAATGATAGGCATGTTGAAATCAAATCCTAATTACGAATTTCGTAAGTTAAGTCAATATCCAGGCTTAATTAATGACGGACGTTAACATTTCATTGACAAAGCATAAAATAATTTTTTTGTATATTTATAACTGAAAATAAAAAGTACAATTATGGCAACATTTAATTCAGGGAATCCAACCCTAACTGAAAAAATATTTGATAAAAGTTTAAACGAAAATGCAAATGCATTTGGTGTAATGACTGTTCGCGGAACCATTAATAAATTTGGCTTTATGTTGTTAATGTTGATGGGCGCAGCCATGTATATATGGAGTATTTATAAACCTGAAACAGTGGCAACCGCTTCTGCCCTTATGATTGGTGGAGCAATTGGCGGTTTTGTGTTAGCATTAGTGATGATGTTTAAGCCTAATTGGGCTGGCTATCTTGCCCCAGGATATGCAATATTAGAGGGATTTTTTATTGGTGGTATCAGTGCTTATTTTAATACTGTATTTGCTGAAAGATATCCCAATATGATTATGCATGCAGTGGGTTTGACAATGGGTGTTGCTTTAGCCATGTTTTTATTGTACAATTTTAGAATTATCAATGTTACCAATCGTTTAAGGTCAATTATTATGTCGGCTACTATGGGGATTGCGTTGTTTTATTTGATTGTTTGGATTTTAAGTTTTTTTGGAATAAACATGGGATTTGGACCCAACGATGGTAGTTTATTAAGCATTGGAATTAGTTTATTTATTGTAGGTATTGCAGCATTTAATTTATTACTTGATTTTGATGCAATTGAAAAAGCAGCTGAAATGGGTGCGCCTAAATTTATGGAGTGGTATGGTGCTTTTGGTTTATTAGTCACTTTGGTTTGGTTGTATTTAGAAATACTAAAATTATTAAGTAAACTTAATTCAAGAGATTAATCGTTTTTTAGCATACTTAAAAAGTCCCGACAACATCGGGACTTTTTTATAGGGGGATTTTTGAAAGCTTAACCAGGCGCATGTTGATCATAAAAACGGTAAATTTGAATTCTTAAATAGAAAGTGATGGAATACCACAAAGGCGATTTAGAAAATCAACAACTTATTGAACTTTATCAATCATTATTATTACCCAGGATGATTGAAGAAAAAATGTTGATATTGCTACGTCAAGGAAAAATTAGCAAGTGGTTTAGTGGTATTGGTCAAGAAGCCATTGCTGTAGGGGCTACTTTAGCATTGGATCAGGATGAATGGATCATGCCATTGCATAGAAATTTAGGTGTTTTTACAGCACGCAATATGCCCTTGACTGAATTATTTAAACAATGGCAAGGTGACATCACGGGCTATAGTAAAGCAAGAGAAAGAAGTTTTCATTTTGGATCTAAGGAGCATCATGTTTGTGGGATGATTTCACATTTAGGTCCACAATTAGCCATTGCAGATGGGGTTGCATTAGCTTACCAACAAAGAGGGCAATCAAAAGTTTCAGTTGCATTTACTGGAGACGGCGGCACAAGTGAAGGGGATTTTCACGAAGCACTAAATGTAGCAGCTGTATGGAATTTACCAGTCATTTTTATTATTGAAAATAATGGATATGGTTTAAGTACACCTACGAATGAACAATATCAATGTTCACACCTAGTTGATCGTGCAATTGGATATGGAATTGAGGGAATTCGTATTGATGGTAATAATATTTTAGAAGTTTATAATACTGTAAAAGGGGTTAGAGCATACTGTATTAAAAATCAAAAACCGTATTTGATTGAATGTGATACTTTCAGAATGCGAGGGCATGAAGAGGCGAGTGGTGTTAAGTATGTCCCCAAGGAGTTATTTGAAATGTGGGAGCAAAAAGATCCTATTAAAAATTTCGAACATTATTTAGTTTCAACAAATATTTTAAAAGAGGAAGATGTCATTCAAATTAGAGGAACCATTAAAGATAAAATTGAACAGGATTTAAAACAGGTCATGGAAACGACCGAATTTACACCCTCTATTGAAAATGAGTTAGTTGATTTATTTGCGCCAGTGAAAGCGAATGATATTCCTACACTTAACGAATTAGTGCAACCTGTGTTGCAACACAAACGATTTATTGAGTCCATCAGCGATGCTATGCGTGCTGCTATGCAACGTTATCCTGAAATGATTATTATGGGACAGGATATTGCAGAGTATGGTGGTGCCTTTAAATTGACGGAAGGTTTTGTAAATGAGTTTGGTAAAAATAGAATTAGGAATACACCCATTTGTGAAAGTGCTATTGTGGGTGCCGCATTGGGTTTGAGTTTGGAAGGAATTAAGTCGGTAATGGAAATGCAGTTTGCTGATTTTGTAACCGTTGGATTTAATCAAATTGTAAATAACTTAGCGAAAATACATTATAGGTGGGGACAAAACGCTGATGTGGTTATAAGAAT
>CAIYUO010000108.1 GCA_903929425.1 uncultured Bacteroidota bacterium | reverse complement strand
GCAATCATTCCACCACGCGCACCCATTTCAATACTCATGTTACAAATAGTCATACGCGCTTCCATACTTAATGCACGAATTGCCGATCCTGCATATTCAACAAAATAACCTGTCGCACCACTTGCAGAAATTTGAGCAATGATATAAAGAATAATATCTTTTGATACCACCCCATTTTTTAATGCGCCATCAATATTAATGCGCATTACTTTTGGTTTAGTTTGCATAATACATTGTGATGCAAAAACCATTTCTACCTCACTTGTTCCTATTCCAAATGCAATACTTCCAAATGCGCCATGTGTTGAAGTATGGCTATCACCACACACAATAGTCATACCAGGTTGTGTGATTCCTAACTCTGGTCCAATTACATGCACGATACCTTGATACTTATGACCTAATCCGTATAATTCAACACCGTGTTTTTTACAATTTTCAATTAAAGTGTCCACCTGAAATTTTGACAAGGCATCCTTAATAGGTAACTCCTGATGCATCGTTGGTACATTATGGTCAGCAGTTGCAACAATTTGTTTAGGTCTAAATATATGTGCACCTCTTTTCTCAATGCCTGTGAATGCTTGTGGGCTCGTTACCTCATGTATAAAATGCTTGTCGATATACACAACCGAAGGTCCGTCTTCAATTTGCTTTACAACATGCTTATTCCAAATTTTTTCAAATAATGTTTTTGCCATTTTCTGTTGTTTGATCTGTTTTATACTTTCTCTTTATGCTACTTTTATTTTTTATACCCTCCTGCCATTTCCTGCAAGTCAGCTTCTAACACTTCCTTATTTTTATCAGCGATCTCTAAAAATATTGGATACAATTCATCAATTTCATTTCTTGTAAACTGATATCCAATTTTATGTAAACGATGCGCTAATGCACTACGACCGCTTCTTGCTGTTAACACAATTTTACTTTCGTCAGCACCAACCTCAGCAGGGTTAATGATTTCATAGGTTTGCGCCTCCTTTAAAAATCCATCCTGGTGAATGCCTGATGAATGTGAAAACGCATTCGCACCCACAATGGCTTTATTGGGTTGTACCATCATACGCATGGTTTCAGAAACCTCGCGGCTAATGGTATTTAATAATTTTGGATTAATGCTGGTATAAAATCCTAAATCCTTGTGTTGATTTAAAATCATAACCACTTCCTCCAATGCAGTATTACCTGCACGCTCACCCAATCCATTAATAGTACACTCAATTTGTCGTGCACCACCAATCACACCTGCAATAGAATTAGCAGTAGCCAATCCTAAATCATTATGACAATGACAAGACAAAACTGCTTTATCAATATTGGGAACATTATTATATAAGTAAGCCATTTTTTCCTGATACTGATGAGGTAAACAATAACCTGTGGTATCTGGTATATTTAAAGTTGTTGCACCTGCTTTAACAACCGCTTCAATCACACGTGCTAAATATTCGTTTTCAGTGCGTCCTGCATCCTCGGCATAAAACTCAACATCGTCCGTAAAATTTCTTGCAATGGTTACTGCTTTAATCGCACGCTCAATAATTTCTTCTCTGTTTGAATTAAATTTGTGTTTGATATGCAAGTCAGATGTACCTATACCTGTATGAATTCTAAAACGCTTTGCAGGTTTTAAGGCTGCTGCAGCAACTTCGATATCATTTTGCACCGCTCTTGACAAACCACATACCACAGTATTTTTCAAGGTCTTGGCAATTTGATTTACCGACTCAAAATCACCGGGGCTTGAAACCGGAAATCCAGCTTCTAATATGTCAACTCCTAATTCCTCCAACTTTACAGCTAGCTCTAGTTTTTCCTTGGTATTAAGTTTACAACCAGGGACCTGTTCACCGTCTCTTAAAGTGGTATCAAAAATGAATACTTTTTGGCTCATATTATTGATTTACAATCGTTTATAGATGACAAACGGGCTTTTGGCCCGTTTATTGTATAAAAATACCCAATATTAACAAGTAATTCACATCAATTTTATGCCTATTTTACATTGTATAAGCGAGATATTTTTTGCTTAATTAATTGATTTTCAATAACTTGAACTAAATTCAGCTACGATGCCCAACCTAAGCACCGACGCACTGTTTATTTTGGTTAAATCCCTGGAAAAGGGTGAAAAGCGCAATTTTAAATTGTATGCTGCCCGCAATTCGGCGTCAGCTGATTTAAAAATTGTACAGCTTTTTGATGCCTTGGATAAAATGAAGGACTATGATGAAGACGATTTATTAAGAAAAAACGAGTCCATACAAAAACAGCAGCTATCTAATTTAAAAGCTCATTTATACGATCAAATTTTGTCAAGCTTACGCATTCTGAAGCAAAATGAAAATATCGATTTGCAAATTCACGAGCAATTGGACCATGCTAAAATTTTATACAACCGAGGTTTATATATTCAAAGCTTACGCATATTGGATAAAATAAAATCCTTAACGAAACAAAATAATCAAGTTACTTTTTTACTTCAAGTACTTTTTTTAGAAAAGAAAATAGAGTCTCTGCACATTACTCGAAGTATGCAGGACAGAGCGAAACAATTAAGTGATGAGATTGATGAAACCAATGAACGCTTAAATTTAATTGCAAAAATTTCAAACCTTAGTTTACAATTATACAGCTGGTATATTCAACATGGTCATGCACGAAATAATGAAGACCGAGAAACATTAGATGATTTAATGCAAGATCCCATATTTGATTTGGTAAAAAATGTGGATGGATTTTATGAAAAAATGTACCTGTTTCAATGTTATTGTTGGTATGGTTTTATTACACAGGATTTTTTAATGCATTATAGGTATGCACAAAAATGGGTGGACTTGTTTGACAAGGAAGAAAACATGAAACAAGTTGAATCAGCTCAATACATTAAAGGCTTACACAATTTAATTAATGCTCATTTTGATTTGAAGAATATTGATAAATTCAAGGAAACGATTTGCATTTTAGAATCCTTTAGTGAAACCTCAATTGTATTAAATAATAAAAATAATTTAATACACTCCTTTGTTTATTTATACATTGCTAAAATTAACCAGCACTTCCTGGAAGGCACATTTAGCGAAGGTTTGGCGATGATTCCGAGTATGGAAGAGAAGCTAAAAGAAATTGAAATGTATATTGATAGTCACCGTGTATTAGTATTTTATTATAAAATAGCATGCTTGTATTTTGGTGCAGGTGATGCTGCTAAAACCATTGACTATTTAAACAGTATTATTAATTGGAAAGTAAATCTTCGCGATGACTTACAATGTTATGCGCGCTTACTACATTTAATTGCTCATTATGAATTGGGTAACATGGATGTAGTTGCCTACCTATCAAAATCGGTTTATCGTTTCATGTCGAAAATGAAAAACTTGGGTGAAGTGGAAGAAGTTTTATTTAACTTTTTAAGAACCTCCATTCAAACCGGAAATGAGGCTTCCTTTGTAGATTTATTAAATAAACTAAAGCCTCTCGAAAAAAATAAATTAGAAAGTCGTGCCTTTATGTATTTGGATATTATTTCCTGGTTAGAAAGTAAAATTCAAAACAAGGACGTGCAAACTATTATTAGAGAAAAATTTAAGCAGACGCATAAATAAACAAATAACTTCATTAAAAAAGCCTCCGCACATGCGTGGAGGCTTTTTTGTTAGCTATATGAACTAAATTATTTATAAATACATTGCTTCTACTTCTTTCTCGAAATTGGCTAAAATGTTTTTTCGTCTAATACTTAGCTTAGGTGTCATTTCGCCTTTGTCAATTGTAAACTCCCTGGATATTAAAGTGAACTTTTTAACCTGCTCTACCTGATTAAATAATTGATTGTATTCGTTTACAATCTCTTCAATTAACCTTACCACTTTTTCATTTTTTACAATTTCCTCATTGCTATTATATTCAATACCTTGTTGTTTTGCCCACTCTTTTAATTTAGAAAAACCAGGTACAATTAAAGCACTTACAAACTTATGATTGTCTCCAATTAATACGATTTGCTCAATGAAAGGACTTTCCTTCATTTTGTTTTCAATAGGTTGCGGTGCAACGTACTTTCCACCACTTGTTTTAAATAGTTCCTTTTTACGATCTGTGATTTTTAAATATCGACCATCAATTAATTCACCTATATCACCCGTATGTAACCAACCGTCAATAATAGTTTCAGCCGTTAAATCAGGGCGTTTGTAATAACCTAACATGACACTTGGACCCGCTACACAAATTTCACCATCTGGTTGTATTTTTAATTCCACACCATTAATTACTTCTCCAACAGTTCCAAATTTTGTACCACCTGGCATTCTTAAATTGATACTTATGATAGGACTATTTTCAGTAGGACCATATCCTTCATACACATTGATTTGTGCAGCATTAAAAATGCGAAGTAATTTAACCTGACAAGCCGCACCACCAGTTACAATAAATTTAATATTACCTCCCAATGCTTCCCGCCATTTGCTAAATATTAATTTATTGGCTAGTTTTAATTGTATTCGATACCACCATGAACCTGGAATAAGATTATCATATTTTTCACCTAAAGCAACTGCCCAGAAAAATAATTTTCTTTTGATTCCCGTAAGCTCTTCGCCTTTGATCATGATTTTTTCAAACACTTTTTCTAGTAATCTAGGAACAGTTGAAAAAGCATCCGGAGAAATTTCCTTTAAGTTATCACCAATGGTATCAAGGCTTTCAGCATAATAAATACTCATGCCACTATACATATAAATATAGGACGCCACTTTTTCAAAAATATGATTGAGTGGTAAAAAACTTAATACTTTATAGGATGGATTATCAGGGAAAGGGAAACTTTGTTTGCCTGATTGTAAATTAAAATAAATGTTTTTGTGCGTTAACATCACACCCTTTGGTGTACCTGTAGTACCTGAAGTATAAATAAACGTTGCCACTTGTTCAACTGGAATTGTTTTTTTAATCACTTCCATTTGATTCAATAAGTCAATATCAGTTAAACACAATTCTGACCAGTGTTTAGCACCTTCAATATAATCAAAAGTATAAACTTCCTTTAAACAAGAAACCTGATCCTTTATAGACATTACTTTGTCATATAATTCTTGATTGCTTGCAAACATGTATTTTACTGACGCATCATTTAAGATAAAAGTTAATTCTAATGGATTAGTGGTCGGATAAACAGGGACCCATATTACCCCAATTTGTTGTGTTGCCATATCGGCTATCAACCATTCAGGACGGTTAGCACTTATTATAGCTATTTTATCACTCCCTTCAGGTGTAAAATCATTAGCTGACAAACCTAAACTCAATAAACCTGCACTTAATTTATTTACAGTAGCTGCCACTTCCTGAGAGGAATATTTTCTCCATACCCCATTTTCTTTAGCAGCCAACATATCCTCTTTTGGAAAATGTTGCATTTGATGTTCAATGCAGTCGAATAGTCTTTTACACTCCATGGTCAAGCAAAATTTGTATAACAAAATACATATAAAGATGCAGAAAAAAAAGAATTCAGAAAACAAAAAACCCAGCTTTGTGCTGGGTTTGTAAAACTTATGTTGAATTAATAAATTAAATGTGTCAACAAACCATCTCTTAGTTTTGGTTCAAACCAAGTACTTTTTGGAGGCATCACTTCACCCGCATCTGCTATATTAAATAATTGATCAATAGTTACTGGAAATAAGCTAATAGCTAATTGCATTTCACCACTGTCTACTCTTTTTTCCAATTCACTCAAACCTCTTATGCCACCTACAAAGTCAATACGTTTGTCAGTACGCTGATCCACGATACCCAATAATTTGGATAATATATTATTAGATAAAATGGTTACATCCAATACCCCAATTGGGTCGTTGTCATTATAGGTGCCTGATTTTGCTTTTAAAATATACCACTTACCACCTAAATACATTCCAAAACTGTGTAATTCAGTTGGTTTATATGCACCCTCATGTTCGGTTATTTCAAATTCATTTTTTAATCCCTCGATAAAAGCATCGGCACTATGTCCATTCAAATCCTTTATAACACGGTTGTAATCCATGATATATAACTGATTAGAGGGGAATAAGGTAGTTAAAAAGTAGTCAGGCCCCGTAGTTGATTTTATAATTACATCATTGGGGTTTGCGTTTGCACTTTCCTCCAATAAAGCCAATTTAACCTTGGCAGCCGAAGCAGCGCGGTGGTGACCATCAGCTATATAGGTGCAAGGCACTTCAGTTTCGAATAAATTGGTGATTTGTGCAATAGTATCCTCATCACTTACAGCCCAAACTGTATGCTGTATTCCGTCATCTGCTATAAAATCATATACCGCATTTTTAGTCGTTTTCCATTTATCAATCAACGCATCAATAGTTGCTTGATGTCGATACGCTAAAAAAACATTACCTGTTTGAGCCCCAGTAGTTTTGATATGTTTGATACGATCTAATTCTTTTTCTGGTCTCGTAAACTCATGCTTTTTTATAATATCATTATTATAGTCATCAACGCTACTCACACAAACCAATCCAGTTTGTGCACGTCCATTCATTATTAATTGATAAATATAGTAGCATGGTTTTGATTCCTTAAACAAAACATCTCTTTGTGAAAATGCATTTAAATTTTCTAATGCTAAATCATAAACTTGTTGACTATGAATATCGGTTAACTCAGGTAAATCAATTTCACTTTTTGTAATATGTAAAAAAGAATATGCATTGCCAACAGCTTCTGTTTTTGCTTCCGCACTATTTAAAACGTCGTATGGTTTGCTTGCTACTTGCTTCGCTAATTGAGGCTGAGGTCTAAGCGCTTCAAAGGGTTTAATTTTTGCCATGGGCGCAAATATCGTTCTTTTTTTTGAGTAATTATTCTTTTGTTGAACCAGTTTATGGCTGTTAAACTATGAAAAGTTTTTCATCAATTCACAAAAAGCTTGTACACTACTAATTGGCAATGCGTTATACATACTTACTCGAATTCCACCCACTGTTCTGTATCCTTTTACACCGATCATTCCATTGGATTTACATAAAGCTAAAAATGCTTCTTCCTTGGTTGCATCTGTTAAAAAGAATACTGCGTTCATGATACTTCGATCTTCAATAGCAATCGGACAATAAAATGCTGGCAACGCATCAATGGTGTTATATAATAATTCAGCTTTCGCTTTATTACGCTTTTCCATTTCAATTAATCCTCCCTCCTTTTCAATCCATCTTAAAGTTAATAAGCTAACATAAATTGAAAATACAGGTGGTGTATTTAGTAATGACCCCGCTTCAATATGTTTTTGATAATCCAAAATAGCAGGTATTTTTCTTTTAACTTTTCCTAATAATGATTTTTTGATGACCACTAAAGTCACACCCGCAGCACCCATATTTTTTTGTGCTCCTGCATATATTAAATCAAATTGTTTAAAGTTAGTGGGCCTACAAAATATATCGGAACTCATATCGCCAATTAAAGGGACATTCACCTGCGGGTATTGATGCCATTGCGTTCCCTCCACTGTGTTATTAGTGGTTATATGTAAATAACGGGTGCCTTCAGGTAATATTAATTGCTTATTTAAATAAGTATGCTTTTTGTCCGAAGTATCAGCAACAACGGTTACTGGTCCAAATATTTTAGCCTCTTTAACTGCTTTATTTCCCCAAACACCATTATCACAAATTGCAGCAATTCCATTTTCATCTAATAAATTCATGGGTACTTGCATGAATTGCATCGTAGCACCACCTTGTAAAAAAAGGACTTCATATTCATCACCTAAATCCATTAATCTTTTCACAGTTGACTTTGCTTCTTCTACTACTTCCACAAACCAACTCGTGCGATGTCCAATTTCTAAAATAGATAAACCCGTATTATTAAAATTATGAATTGCCGCTGCAGCTTGTTCCAACACTTGTGCTGGCAAAATTGCTGGGCCTGAATTAAAATTGTGCAATTGCATTTTTTTGTATTAATTAAAAACTAAAAAAAACTTTTTTCAACATCAAATGATGCCTATTACTTTCTTTCAACATCAACAAGTGCCTATTACTTTTCCTTAACATCAAATGATGCCTATGCATCATTTTCTTCCTCTACACTTGTTACACCTCCAGATATGGCATATTTCATAGCTTCAGCAGCACTAATATGTTTTGGTAATTTTCTTATTTTTGATAAAGGAACTATGAATGAGATACCTGATATAGCATAAGAGTGAGGAACATATACAGTCACGTGATCCTTTAATCCTAAATGTTCACAATTTTCTTGGGTAATAAAACCAATCCTAAAAACATCTTCGGCATCAATGGCTACTAAAACAGGTTTATCAAACTTTTTATTACTGCCAGCAAATGCTTCTAAAAACTCTTTAACAGAGCTATAAATAATTTTTATACCTGGTGTTTTTTCTAATGCTTTATCAAAAACAGAAACTAATTTTTCCAAAAAATAAAGTGACGACAGCCAGCCAACCATTAGCACTAATGAAATAACAACCACAAATCCCAATCCAGTTACTTTTGGAATTTGACCGTTCACCGATGCAAAACGAATCGGGAACATTGAATTTAAAATATTGGGTAAGAAATTGTCCACCCAATTAAACAAACTAACAATAACCCATACGGTAATTCCTATTGGCGCAAGCACGATAACACCCTGGAAAAATAACTGTGCTAGGTAGGTAAAAAACTGTTTTCGTCTGACTGTTTGCCTTAAACTGGGCATTTGTTATGATTTAGAGGCAAATTTCCACCTTTTTTACCATTCAAGATAAATAATTAAATATTTACACAGGAAACTTTGAAAACGAAAAAAGTTTCGGTAGTTTTGCGGCTCAAATTGAACTATGGAAAATAGAATATTGCACAAATCGAGGGAATTAATGACAAAACATGGCGTCAAATATGTCACTATGGATGACTTAGCCTCTCAATTAGGTATTAGCAAAAAGACCATTTACCAATTTTACAAGGACAAAGATGCCTTGGTGATGGCTGTAGTCGATTTAGAATTAGAAGAACAAGCTTTAAAATGCCAACAAACGCAGAATATGGCCGAAAACGCCGTACATGAAATGTATATGATGTTACAGGACATACAGCATATGTTTAAAAATATGAACCCAATGACAATGAATGAATTGGCTAAATATTTTCCTGAAGCTTTTGCTCGTATCCAAAATCATAAGGATGAGTTTATGCACCAAATCATTAAAACAAATTTGATAAAAGGTATTGAACAAGGTGTATACCGAAAGGAAATTGATCCTGAAATATTATCTATTTACCGATTAGAAACCAGCTTCGTACCCTTTAATACAGCACTATATCCGTTCAGCAAATTTGATATTGGTAAAGTGACACTTCAAATAATTGAAAATTTCATTTATGGTGTTATGTCCATTAAAGGAATTGAATTAATGGAAAAATACAAAAATGTTGAAACTGCAAATATTATAGAATCCGAAATAGAAACATCAACAAGTGCTAACAATAACTAATAAAATAAATTAAACAAGCAATAAATAAACAAAATGAAAAAACTATTTTTTTTCTTTCTAAGTTTTACCATTGTTCACTTGAGTCAAGCACAAGAGGACAAAAAATCGGTTCATGAATTTTCACTGGATCAATGTGTTGAATTTGCACAAAAAAATAATGTGCAAGTTAAAAACTCATTACTAGCCATTGAGGTGCAAGCGCAAGTAAATCGTGAAATTGCAGCAGCTGCATTGCCTACAATAAATAGTAGTACAGGCGTTGTTAACTACACAAAAATTCCAACTTCACTTTTACCAGCACAAATATTTGGTGGACCTGCTGGCACTTTTATACCTGTTCAGTTTGGTACTAAGTATAATGCCAACTATGGCGTTAACCTTCAACAATTATTGTTTGATGGTCAGGTGTTTATAGCACTTCAAGCACGTGCAACATCCATGAAATTGCAAAAACAAAATTCAGCTTTAACGCAAGAAATAATTAAAGCTAATATTTATAAAATATATTATCAACTATCCGCTAGTAAAACGCAACTAAATATTTTAGACGCAAACATTAGCCGCTTAGGTGCACTAGCTCATGATGCTGAAATAATGTATAAAAATGGATTTGCCGAAAAATTAGATGTTGATAAAGTAGTGGTTCAATTAAACAATTTAGAAACTGAAAAAATTAAAGCCAACAACAGTGTTGCCATTGGATATATGGGTCTTAAAATGTTAATGGGTATGCCTGTAAAGGATAGCTTGGTATTAACAGATGTAATCAATGAGAAAAGTTTGACAAATGATATTTTAACAGAGTCTGATTTTAAATATGATGTTAGAAAAGATTTTCAATATTTAAGCACTGCGAAAAAAATGAATGAATTTAACGTTAAAAGATACCAATTAAGCTATTTGCCAACTGTTGCACTTGGTGGTAGTTATTCAAAAAATGCTCAAAGGAGCAAGTTTGATTTTTTGGAAGGAGGTAATTGGTTTACAACTTCACTTATTAGTTTAAATGTAAGCTTACCAATTTTTAATGGCTTTGCTACGGATGCCCGTATCAAAAGAACAAAAATTGAATTAAAGCAAACTGAAAATCAAATTGAGTCGCTGAAAAACAGTATTGACAATGAAATTACACAAGCAAAATTAAACTACATATCCTCCGTAGCGACTGTTAAGTTTCAAAAGTCAAATATGGAATTAGCGGAAAGGGTTTACCAACAAACTAAAAAGAAGTTTGAAGCAGGTATGGGTTCAAATACCGAGATATCATCTTCACAGGCCGACTTAGTAAGTGCTCAAAACAATTATATGAATGCTTTATACAGTGCCTTGATTGCAAAAGTAGATTTATTAAAAGCAACTGGAAAATTATAAAACATAACTATTCAAAATACAACACACAAAAAATATACAAAATGAAACATAGTTTAAAATTATTTACAATCGCCTTTATCCTATTAGGAGTTGCCTGTGGAAATGGTAATAATAATATAGAAGCAAAAAAAGCAAGTTTAGAAAAATTAAAAAAGCAAGTATTAGACATTAATGCTCAAATTGCAAGCATTGAAAAAGAAATAGGAAAAGAAGGTGGTAAGGATCAAATACAATCTGTATTAGTGGTAATGGCGCCTATCGTTAACCAGGATTTTAACCATTACATTGAACTTCAAGGTAAGGTTGAATCTGAAAGCGTTTCCTATATCACACCTCGAGCAGGTGGAGGGCAAGTAAAAGCATTATTTGTAAAAAGAGGAGATAGGGTTAGAAAAGGGCAAATGATTTTACAATTGGATAATAGCCTTATTAAACAAAGTGCCGCAGCAGCATCTCAAAACTTAGAAACTGTAAAAGCGCAAGCAGCTTTAGCAAAAAATGTATATGAAAAACAAAAAAACTTGTGGGAGCAAAATATTGGTAGCGAAATTCAATTAATGACTGCAAAAACAAATGCCGACGCAAGCGCTAGTCAATTAAGGGCTGCTACTGAACAATTAGGAATGGTTAAAGACCAATTAGCCTATACGAGTGTTTACAGTGATGTGGACGGAGTTGCAGAGGAAGTTAACGTGAAAGTAGGTGAATTATTTGGTGGACCTGGTCAAATTAAAATAGTAAATACTGAGAAATTAAAATTAACATCTCAAGTACCTGAAAATTACGCTGGTAAAATAAAAGTGGGCACGGAAGCGAATTTATTTTTCCCAGATATTCAAAAAACAGTTAATACAAAATTAGGCGTGGTGGGTACCGTGATTGATCCTTTAAGCAGAAGTTTTTATGTTGAAGCAAAATTACCAATAGATAAAAACTTTCGTCCTAATCAACTTGTGCAAGTGAAAATCAAGGACTATACTAAAACGAATGCGGTTATTATTCCAATCAACATTATACAAAACGATGATAAAGGGAAATTTATTTTTGTAGCAGTTACTGAAAATGGAAAATTAATAGCACGTAAAAAAACAATTACGATTGGTGAATTTTATGGAAATAATATTGAGATTTTAGCAGGATTATCTGTTGGAGAGCAAATTATTACGGAAGGTTATCAATCATTATATGATGGTTTAAACATCACTACTAAGTAATCGTTTATATTTTAAATTTAATAAAGCACAATCGATCTATATGTCGACAATCAATAAAATAAAAGAGAAATTTAAGGAATTTGGTCCTACCTCCTGGAGTATTACTAATAAAACATCTATTTACTTGTTAATGTTGTTTATTAGCTTGGGCGGTATTTACCAATTTTTAACTTTGCCGAAAGAAAATTTTCCTGAAGTTATTATACCAACCATGTTTGTTCAAACTGTTTATGTTGGTAATTCACCTAAGGATATTGAAAACTTAGTAACAAGACCACTTGAAAAACAAATCAAAAGTATCAGTGGTGTAAAAATTAATAAATTTACTTCGTCTTCACAACAAGACTTCTCCCTCATTACGGTTGAGTTTAGTACAGACGTTAAAACGGATGTGGCTTTACAAAAAGTGAAAGACGCAGTTGATAAAGCAAAGGGGGAACTTCCTAATGACTTGACACAAGAACCTCGTGTTATGGAATTGAACATTAGTGATCAACCTATCATGTTTATCAATATTAGCGGTAATTACAGCACCGTTCAACTTAAAAAATATGCCGACGATTTAAAAGATAAATTGGAAGGTATTCCCCAAATTAATAGAATTGATTTAGCAGGTGCTCCAGAAAGAGAATTTCAAATTAATGTTGACAACTACCGTATGCAAACTGCTGGAATCACCTTTGATGATATTAGCGCAGCAATACAAAGAGAAAACTTAGATTTATCGGGTGGTTTGTTAGAAGTAGGTAATATGCAACGTAACCTTCAATTAAAAGGGCAATTAAAAACAGCAACCGATATTGCTAATATTATTGTTCGTAATACAAGTGGAGCTCCCATTTATTTAAAGGATGTTGCTTCCATCAAAGACACCATAAAAAATACAGAAAGCTTTGCCCGTTTAAATGGTAAGAATGTATTAACGCTAAATATTATTAAACGTAATGGTGAAAATTTAATTGCTACCTCGGATGCCGTGAAATTATTAGTGGAAAATGCAAAAACTAGTGCTTTTCCAAAAGACTTAAACGTAGTTATTTCGGGCGATCAAAGTATTAGAACAAAAAGCTCATTTAATGAATTAGTCAACTCGATTGTTATTGGATTTGTATTAGTATTGATTGTATTAATGTTTTTCATGGGGGTAACCAACGCCTTTTTCGTAGCCTTATCGGTACCCTTAAGTATGTTTGTTGCCTTTGTATTTTTACCAGCGGGTGACTTAGTGGTAGGCACACATATAACACTCAACTTTATGGTGCTTTTTGCATTATTATTTGGTTTGGGTATTATAGTGGATGATGCGATAGTAGTAATTGAAAATACGCACAGAATATTTGTAGCGGGAAAAGGGAAATTAACTGCAACAACCTCGGCTAAAATGGCCGCTGGTGAAGTATTTATTCCGGTATTAGCTGGTACCATCACCACACTTGCTCCTTTTTTCCCATTATTATTTTGGCCCGGTATCATTGGTAAATTCATGGTGTACTTACCTGCTATGTTAATTTTTACATTGGCAGCCTCTTTAGTAGTGGCCTTTATAATGAACCCAGTATTTGCAGTTGATTTCATGAATCATGACGAGGAAATTGTGGATGAACCAAAATCAGCAATTTTCAAAAAGAAGAATTTTTGGATTCCTATTGGAGTTGGTATTTTATTAGACATCAGTGGATATACTTTTTTAGGTAATCTGTTGATATTTATTATGATTGCTGTAGTTGCTAATAAATACTTTATTAATGATATGATTGTGAAGTTCCAAACTTCAACTTTGCCTAAATTAATGGATTGGTATGAGCAAACATTAAGAAACGCTTTAAGTGGATGGAGACCCGTTAAACTATTAATTGGAACTTTTGTTTTACTTATTTTATCTTTTATTATTTTAGGTATCAGTGTTGCAACTGGTCGAGTGGGTATTGAATTTTTCCCTAAGGGTGATCCAAATCAATTGTATGTATATTTAAAATTACCTTCTGGTAGTAATGTAAATTATACCGATTCAATTACACGTGTATTGGAAGCTAAGGTTAACAAGGTTTTAGAAAATGATAAATCACAAAATCCTTTAGTAGAAAGTATCATTAGTAACGTAGCAGTTGGTGCTGGTGATCCAATGAGAGGCGATCGTAGTAATCGTGCAGAGTTAGGTCGTATACAAGTTAACTTTGTTGAGTTTGAAAAACGTCATGGAAAATCTACGGCTCCTTATTTAGATAATTTAAGAAATGAATTGAAAGGTGTTCCTGGTGCTGAAATTTCAATTGATCAAGAATCAAGTGGACCTCCAACTGAACCGCCAGTAAATATTGAAATTCAAGGAGATGATTTTGATAAATTAGTGAAAACAGCAGTTGGTTTAAAAAATTATTTAGACGCTGCACAAATTCCAGGTATCAATACCTTGAAGATGGATGTTGATTTACAAAATCCAGAATTAACCTTAACCATTGATCGTGACCGTGCATTAATGGAAGGCGTAAGTAGTGCACAAGTAGGTATGCAAATTAGAACGGCTCTTTTTGGAAAGGAAGTATCAAAAATAAAAGAAGGTAAAGAGGAATATAAAATTCAACTAAGAAGTCAAGAATTACAACGAAATAATTTAGTTGACTTATTAAATATGCGTTTATCCTTTAGAGATATGGCTGCAGGTGGTATGGTTAAAAATATACCCATTAGCAGTTTAGTAAAAGTTGAACCTACTAGTACATTTGGAAGTATTAAAAGAAAGGATCAAAAGCGTTTAATACAATTAAGTTCCAACGTATTATTAGATAAAGGTTATAATCCAACTGCAGTAAATGCTGTAATTGCACAATATATTTCCAACTTTAAAGGTATATCTGAAGGTGTAACAGTAAAACAAACAGGTGAAAATGAACAACAATTAGAAACAGTAGCCTTTTTAGGAAAGGCTTTGATTATTGCTTTAATGCTTATTTTATTTACATTGGTATTACAGTTTAACTCCGTTTCAAAATCAGTGATCATTTTAACTGAAATTTTATTTAGTATCATAGGTGTATTCTTAGGATTCTCTATTTTCGGAATGAAAATTTCAGGCGTAATGACTGGATTAGGTATTGTTGGATTAGCTGGTATCGTGGTGAAAAACGGTATTCTGGTAATTGAGTTTGCCGATGAATTAAGATCTAGAGGTATAAAAACAAGAGAAGCCGTAGTCCAAGCTGGTAAAACAAGAATTATTCCAGTTATGTTAACTGCATTAGCTGCAATTCTTGGATTTATTCCAATTGCAATTGGTTTCAACATCAACTTTGTTACCTTATTTAGCGAGTTAAATCCACATATCTTTTTTGGTGGTGACAACGTTGCATTTTGGAAACCATTAAGCTGGACGTTAATATTTGGTTTAATATTCGCATTCTTTATGACCTTATTTATTGTACCAGGTATGTATTTAATTGCGGAAAGACTTCGTCGTCCAATGCGCCGTCACTTTGGTGGTAAATGGATTAGTATGTTAGGCATTCCACCATTAACGATTATTTTTATTCCATTGGTTTTTGTAACTATGTATTTACACAAAAGAAATGTAAAACGTAGAATAGCAAACCGAAATGCAAATAATGATGCTACCGTAAATGGTTCATGGTATTAATTATGTAGTATTAAATAACAACCTCATAAAAAAGCCCTTCGAAAAACGAAGGGCTTTTTTATATCAAAACTATATAACATTTGCTCCATGCTCAATGCTAACTAAATAATGTTGAAGATGTTTACCTGTTTTTGCTTTGTAATTAATAATTGTATCATTTATTATTTGTTGAACAAATGCTGATTTAACAATATTTATCGTACAGCCCCCAAAACCTCCACCCATCATTCTAGCGCCAAGTACATGTAGATTATTTTTAACTGCATTGACCAACAAATCAAGCTCAGGGCAACTCACCTCATATAATGCTGATAAGCCCTCATGTGTTTCGAACATTTTAGCACCAAAGGCCAATAAATCATTCTTTAATAAATCCTGAGTCGCTAATTGTGTTCTTTCAATTTCTTCAATTACATATTTACAACGATTATAAACCTTACTATTTTGGGTTTCACCCATTGCTTCATTTAACATCGAAATAGAAGCATCTCTTAATGATTGAACTTTGGGAAATTTTTCCTGAATAAATTTGATACCCGCTTCACATTCTAATCGTCTTGTATTGTATTCGCTGTTTGCTAAAGCATGCTTGACGCCAGTATCAAATAATACTATTTCATATTCATTTAATTCCAATGGGAAATATTGAAATTCCATAGTTGCACAATCCAATAATAACACGTGATTTTGTTGTCCGAAGATGCTTGCGAATTGATCCATGATTCCGCATTGTACACCCGCAAATTCATGCTCTGCTTTTTGTGCCATTAAAGCCAATTCCATTTTATCAAAACCAAATGAAAATAATTCATTCAAAGCAAACGCAACAGCACATTCAATTGCGGCTGAGCTTGACAAGCCTGCTCCAATGGGTACATCACTAGTAAGTGCTAAATTAAAACCGGATGAAAATGTTTTCTTTTTTACAAACTGTGCAATAACCCCAATGATATAATTTGCCCATTTTTTTTCTTGAACCACTAAATCAAATAATGATTCAATAATTAATTCATCGGGTAAGTCAATGGCCGTTAAATGAATTTGATGATCGGCTCTTTTTGAAATGGAAACAATTGCGGACTTATTAATCGCTGCAGGTAATACAAAACCATTATTATAATCAACATGCTCCCCCATTAAATTAATTCTACCAGGAGCCTTAATTGTTATGGATTGCATGAATAGTAATCAATGAATTATTTAAAATGTCAGCTGATTGGATAACCGCTTTAATTCAACCTCAGCAATTTTTGCTGTAAATTTTAAGCTGGTTAATCTAAAGCCTGCTGTTTCAAAACTTTGTTGTGCTTGTTTCACATCCACAATAGTTGCTTGTCCTAATTTAAATTTCTCCATGACCAAAGCCAATAATGCTTCAGACATTTGATAGTTTTGAATTTCGATTGGAGTTTGCTTTAAGCTATTTTGATAATTTTGATAAGTCTTAAACAACTCTGTTTCTAAATCCTGTGCTGCATTATCGTATTGTATTTTTGCACTAACCGTATTGATTTGTGCATTTTTATAAGCACGCTTACTCGTGCTACCTGCATAAATAGGAATACTTAAATTCAATCCTAAAAATGGACCATAGCTTTCATTTAATAAAATGAAACCCGCTGCTGACTTATTACTATTATAGCTGTATCCACCGTTAGCTCTTAATGTTGGATAAGTTAAGGCCTTGGTTTCTTTTTCTAAAAACTGATTTACATTAATCAATTGCTGAGCAGATTGTAATAATGGATGGTCTTTCATTTTAGATGCTACATCAGACAGACTAATTTTTTGATCCACTTGAATGCTATCTGTAAAAGTATAATTTGAATTAGATGGCACAACCATGCTATTATATAAATCTGCTTTCACTTGATCAACTACCACTAATTGATTTTGCTTTGCTTGTAATAAAGCATTTAAATCTAAACTAGATTGTAGCAAATCAGTTTGATTTGCAACACCAACTGCTTCTCTTGTTTTTACAATGGCAACGCGTTGTTCGGATGCCTCAATTGATTTTTCAAGCGTCTTCAAAAATGCTGCTTGTCTAATAACATTATAATATTGTTGCATCACTGTTGAAGTTGTATTCAACATTTGTGTTTGTAATGCAGCTGCAGTTTGTTTTTCAATACTAGCTAAACGATCTTTTGTTGCAGCAACTCTGTAACCATTAAATAAAATCATGGATGCAGTCATGCCTCCATTTAAAGTCATTCCATCAACATCTTTTCTTTTGGTATTTCTAGCAGGATCTGGAAAGGTTTGGTTAATGGTAGTAAGCGTATTGTTATTCGTACCCGTAGCAGTTACAGTTGGTAGTCCCCCTGCTACACCATAGTTATTATTATTTTTAGCAATAGACGCAGTATTCTCAACTAGTTTAATATCATAGCTATTTTGAAGTGCAATAGTTACCGCATCCTTTAAACTTAAATTACTTTGTGCTGCCAATTTTTCATTAGAAAAAGCTAGGACAAGTAGTAATAAAATAAAATTATGTTTTTGCATATTATAAATTTAATCTAGCCTTGCTAAAATATATGATTTTTCAAGGTTTTTTACATCAGCGGTGAATCGATTATTTTTTGATGACTATTTTACTAAAGTTCCTACTGCTTCGCCTTTTACTAACTTCATTAAATTACCAGGCTGATTCATATCAAAAACAATGATTGGTAATTTATTTTCCATACATAAAGTAAAGGCAGTCATGTCCATTACTTTTAAATTTTTAGAGATACAATCTTGGAAACTAATGGTTTCAAATTTTTTTGCATTCGGATTTTTTTCGGGATCCGCATCATAAACACCATCCACCCTTGTGCCTTTTAAAATAACATCGGCTTTCATTTCAATAGCTCTTAAGGATCCTGCAGTATCAGTAGTAAAGTATGGATTTCCTGTTCCTGCACCAAATATGACTACACGTCCTTTTTCTAAATGTCTTAATGCTTTACGACGTATATAAGGTTCAGCCACCTGCTCCATATTAATAGCCGATTGTAAACGTGTGTATACTCCAATTTTTTCAAGCATCGCTTGAATAGCCATTGCATTAATTACAGTTGCAAGCATTCCCATATAATCGCCATGTGCTCTTTCAATACCACTATCAGCCTCATTCATTCCTCTATATATGTTTCCTCCTCCTATAACAATAGCAACTTGCACACCTAATGCAACAACTTCTTTAATTTCATTTGCATACTGTTCAATGATTTTTGGATTAAAAGGATCACCATTTCTTTCATTTCCCAATAAGGCTTCTCCAGATAATTTTAATAAAACACGTTTATATTTAGGCTCCATAATCACTTTAATTTATACTTGCAATATACAAATTTTGAATAAGGTTTTAGTTGGTTATAGCTGCCGTTGGTAATAATTTTTTAATTTTATTATTTAACCCTGTTTTGTTAATTTTAAAATAAATATATTTTATATGAATGCAAATGAGATAGATTATCAAATTTTTGGTGAAGAAATGCAATATGTAAGCATTGAACTTGACCCCCAAGAGACTGTTATTGCTGAACCAGGCGCTTTTATGATGATGGAGGATGGAATTCAAATGGAAACGCTATTTGGTGATGGCTCACAGGAAAACACAGGTTTTTTTGGCAAATTATTAAAAGCGGGCACGCGCGTTTTAGCTGGAGAAAGTTTATTTATGACTGCATTTATCAATACCCAAAATAACAAGCGAAAAGTGAGTTTTGCTTCTCCTTATCCTGGAAAAATTATTCCATTAGATTTATCCACTTTAAATGGAAAAGTTATTTGTCAAAAAGACGCTTTTCTTTGTGCGGCAAAAGGGGTTAGTATTGGAATTGAATTTCAACGTAAATTAGGAACTGGTTTGTTTGGAGGAGAAGGTTTTATAATGGAAAAACTGGAGGGAGATGGTCTTGCTTTTTTACACGCTTGTGGTCATGTAATCGAAAAGGAGTTGGCCACAGGTGAATTATTAAAAATTGATACCGGTTGTATAGTAGGTTTTACTTCAACTGTAAACTATGATATTCAATTTGTAGGTGGTATAAAAAACACTTTATTTGGTGGAGAGGGTTTGTTTTATGCAACCTTAACAGGTCCTGGTAAAGTTTGGATTCAAACCTTACCAGTGAGTAGATTAGCAGGGCGAATTTTAGCCTATGCAACTACTATACGTAAAGAAGAAGGTAGTATTTTAGGAGGAATTGGAAATCTTCTTGATGGTGATGGGAATAGATAAACAATTACTTTAAAAGAATTTACTAAAACTAAAAGCCCCCGATTAACGGGGGCTTTTAAAAAATTATAATAAGAAGACGCGAATGCGTCTGATGTTAAAAAATTCTTTACATTTTTTATTCTTACCCTAAAGCTACACGCTTGAACTCAGTAACTTTAATGTCACCTACGCTCTTAACGTGCTCACCTACTGTCTTAGAACCGTCTTTCACGAAAGACTGAGCTAATAAAGTTTGCTCTTTAAAGAATGCTGCAATTTTGCCTTCTGCAATTTTAGCAATCATTTCTTCTGGCTTACCAGCCATTTTAGGATCAGCTTTCATCGTATCAATAATGATAGCTCTTTCACGATCAACTGTTTCAGTAGGAACTGAATCAGCATCAACCGCTACTGGGTTCATCGCAGCAATTTGCATTGCTAAGTCTTTACCCAATTCAGCAGCTTCAGCAGTTAATGCAACTAATACACCCATACGGTTTGCGCCGTGAATATAAGAAGCTACATAAGCCGCGTCAACTCTTTCAAATTTAGCAACAGAGATTTTTTCTCCGATTGCTGCTAATTTATCATTGATCATATCTGCAACAGTAGTGCCGTTAATAGATACTGCGTTTAACTCATCAACAGATTTTACATTGTTTGCAACTGCAGCGTCAGCAATGCTTTGAGCAAATGCAACAAATTCTGCATTCTTAGAAACGAAATCAGTTTCACATGCAATACAAACAACAAATCCTGTTTTGTTATCAGCAGATGTTTTTGCAATAATCACACCTTCTTTTGCTTCACGATCGCTACGCTTAGCAGCAACTTTTTGTCCTTGCTTACGTAACCAATCAATAGCTCCTTCAAAATCACCATTTGTTTCAGTCAATGCTTTACGGCAATCCATCATACCGGCACCGGTAGCTTGACGTAACTTATTAATATCTTGTGCTGTTATAGCGCTCATAAAATTATTTTTAAAATGTATAATTAATATTTAGTTAATATAGTAGCTGTCAAATAAATACAATTGGGTCATTAGTACCTATTTACATAGAGACTAACAACCCAATTGGGAAATTTAATTATTTTCTAACTGGACCACGAGAACCAGTAGTAGTACGACGCTTAGGAGCACCTGGAGCAGATGGAGCTGCACCTGCACCACGCTTAGCTCTTCCGCCTTCAGCATTTGCTTCAGCTTCCATACGCTTAGCTTTCGCTTCGTTTTCGTTGTTACCTTCTTCAACTTCTGTTTCATCATCTTTAGAAGCTTGACGCTCAGCTAAACCCTCAGCGATTGCTGCAGTGATGTAGTTAGTGATGATAGCAATTGATTTTGTAGCATCGTCATTTGCAGGAATTGAGAAATCAACTTTATTTGGATCACAGTTTGTATCAACCATACCAAAAGTTTGAATTCCTAAACGCTTAGCTTCTGCTAATGCAATATGTTCGTGACCGATATCAACTAAGAATAAAGCTGCTGGTAAACGGCCCAATTGAGCGATACCACCTAATACTTTTTCCATTTTGTCTTTATCACGTCCTAATGTTAAACGCTCTTTTTTAGTTAAGCTGTCTGCACTACCGTCGTTCAACATTTTTTCAATGCTTTGCATTTTCTTAACGCTTTTACGAACAGTATTAAAGTTAGTCAACATACCACCTAACCAACGCTCAGTTGCATAAGGCATGTTTACTTTCTTTGCACACTCACTTACAATTTCTTTAGCTTGTTTCTTAGTAGCAACAAACATAATTTTCTTACCACTCTTAGCAATTTGCTTTAAAGCAGCAGCAGTTTCTTGTAAATGATCTACAGTTTTGTTTAAATCAATGATGTGGATACCTTTCTTCTCAGCGAAGATATAAGGTAACATTTTTGGATTCCACTTCTTTTTAAGGTGACCAAAGTGTACGCCAGCTTCCAAAAGTTGCTGTTGAAGTGAAGTATTATTTTCCATTTGTATAAGTTGTAATAATGAATTAATGTATAATTTATCTTTCGATTAACGCTTGCTAAATTGGAAGCTTCTACGTGCCTTCTTGTGACCGAACTTCTTACGTTCAACACTTCTTGGATCACGCTTCAATTGTCCAGCAGCTTTTAATGTTGGACGAACTTCAGGATTCAATTCAACTAATACACGAGCAATACCTAATTTGGCTGCTTCTGCTTGTCCTTTCATACCACCACCTGTTGCGTTAATTACGATATCGTATTTACCTTCAACACCAGCAGCTTTTAAAGGAGCTTCAACTTGATTTTGTAAGTATACTAAAGGAAAGTACGCTTTGTAATCTTTATCGTTAACGGTAATTTTTCCAGTACCCTTGCTAACGAAGACACGTGTAACGGCTTCCTTACGACGACCTACTGCATTTGTTTGCTTTTCCATTTATATAGATTTGGAATTAATTAAAATTTAAATTCTTTTGGTTGTTGTGCTCCATGAGGATGGTTAGGACCAGCGTACACAAATAACTTTTTGATCATTTTGCGGCCTAAACGATTTTTAGGTAACATACCCTTACAAGCTCTTTCCATAATAACTTCTGGACGACGCTTGATTAAATCTTCAGCAGCTTCTTCTTTTTTACCACCTGGATAACCAGAATAGTTTAAGTATTGTTTATCATGGAATTTGTTTCCAGTCAATTGTACTTTTTCTGCGTTAATGATGATTACATAATCTCCACAATCAACGTGAGGAGTGTAATAAGCTTTGTTCTTACCACGTAGAACAGCTGCAATTTTTGAAGCAATACGTCCTACGGTTTGATTAGTACCATCAACAATGTACCAGCCATGTTTAACGGTAGCCGCGTTGGCGTGCTTCGTGGTGAAATGTAGTTTACTCATAATTCTTTGTTTAAATGAGGCCGCGCTATCCCGCTAGCCATAAATAATTCCCCTTTTTGAAGGGAGGGCAAAGGTACGGCGGGTTTTTAGGTTTTTTGTAGTTTTATGGGGCTAATTTTTATCAATCCTTTGTAACTATTTGATTATCAATAATAATTTTGTATAATAAATATCATGATACTAAATAGGTACTGAAAATCAACAAGTTAGAATAGCCGTGTTTGAGTGTATTTTACAGGATTTTGGGTCAATTTGCCCTTGAAGCGCTATTTAATCTTAAATTTAGCGTCCGTTACCCTTACTTATATATATGTATAAAAAATTTCAAGCCACTCAAATTTTTACAGGAACCGAACTATTAGAGGATCAGTTGGTATTAATTACGACAAAAGACGGAACTATCGAAGGGATAGTGGGAATTGAAGATGCAGGGGATGATATTCAAAGTTTTAACGGAATTATTACACCCGGATTTGTGAATGCACATTGTCATTTGGAACTATCTCATATGAAGGATATGATTCCTGCACATACCGGTTTACAAGAATTTGTAAAACAAATAGTGTCCTTAAGAAAAGTGGAGGAGCATGTAATTCAAGATGCCATTGAAAATGCCGAGAACGAAATGCGTGCGAATGGAATTGTAGCCGTTGGAGATATTAGCAACACTTTAGATACGCTTACACAAAAAGCAAAACACAATCTCGCTTATTACACCTTTGTTGAGTTATATGATTTAGATCCTTCCCGCGCAAATGATAAAATAAATGCCGGCCTTGAAATACAAAAAACCTTTGAACAAAATTGTATTCGCGCTTCACTCGTTCCTCATGCACCTTATTCAGTGACCAATAGTTTATGGAAATTATTAAGTGAACATTTTGGCGCACATACCATTTGCATGCACAATCAAGAAACACCTGACGAAAATGATTTTTTTAAAACAAAGACCGGTTCGTTTTTAGGAATGTATGAAAGAACAAAAGTATCACTTGATTTTTTTGAACCCACTGGATTAAGTTCTTTGCAATCCGTTTTACCTATTTTTAAAAATGCGAACACTAGCATTTTAGTGCATAATAGTTTTACGAGTGCAAATGATATTGCAGCTGTGAAAAAACAGATGCCCAATACCTTTTGGTGCTTATGTCATAATGCCAATCAATACATTGAACAAACCATGCCTCCTATCGAATTACTAAGAGCGGGTGGTGCTAACATTATTATAGGTACGGATAGTTATGCAAGTAACTGGAGTTTAAATATATTAGATGAATTAAAAACCATTCAAAAACATAACCCACAAATTCTATTGGAAGAAATGTTAAGTTGGGCAACCATCAATGGCGCGCGCGCATTACAAATGGATAAACACTTGGGTAGTTTTGAAATAGGAAAAAAACCAGGTGTGGTGGTGATTGAAAATGTGGTTGGAGAAAATAATTTATCGAAGGCGGGTTCAAGAAGGATTATTTAATCTTTTCAAGATCAGTTATAAGCAAAGGGAGGTAATCAGTTCTAATCTCCCAAACAATTTCATTATTTACTTTTACATAATCATGAATAAGCTTATTCCTAAACCCAATAATCCTTTGCCAATCAATTGTTTCATTTCGTTCTTTAAAATTATCTGGCAATCTATTTGATGCTTCTCCAATGATTTCAAAATTTCTAATGACAGCATCAATGGTTTTTATATCAGATTCGAAATTTTCGAAAGTCATATCTTTGGTAAATAAAATAATTCTATTCGCACTTTCCAATATGTCTTCAAGTAATAACGAGGAATTTCTTTTAGACATATAAAATGTCGTTTTCTATCTCTTTGAAAAAACTTTCTTTTAATCCTTTTCTTGAAATAAGATCTACCCTTATCTCTAATTGGTCTTCTAAAAAATTTGCTAGATCAATAAATTCAATACCCATTTTATTGTGGTAGTCAATTATAATATCAACATCACTGTTGGATGAAAAATCATCTCTGACTACTGAACCAAATAAACCCAATGCACTTAAATTATATTTTTCAAAAAGCGCAGGCTTTAGTTGTTTTAATTTATATATTATGTCTTGTGGATTTTTCACAATACAAAGCTAGATGAATAAAATGGAAAACCTGAAATTTCAATATTGAACATTTTCTAAATAAATGTTTAAACTCAAATTATTTACCAATCAAATTCGGATAATCCGTAATCAATCCATCAACACCTATAGCAATAAGGGCGTCGATTTCAGTTTTTGTATTCACTGTCCAAGGGATTATTTTCATATTGTTAGCATGACAATAATCAACCGTTTCTTTTGTAACATATTTATATTCAGGACTATATATTGTCGGTGTAAATCCAAGTAAATCAATTTTCATTTTAACATCACCAGCACCCTTGCCTTCTACCAAATATGCGATTTGAATAGTAGGATGTTTTTCATGCAAAACTTTTAGGGGTCTTAGATCAAAGCTTTGAATGGTTGTTCGGAAATCAATATTCTTTTGCTTTATTGTGTTCACGACCAATTCTACAAATTCATCGGGAACAGGATGCTCTATGCCATCTTTTCCATCCACCGATTTAATTTCTATATTATAAAACATTTTTCGTCCAATGTTTTTTCCTTTCACTTCAACACTGTCCACCAAATCATTTAATGTAGGTATAGCAACTGCTAATTTTTTTTGTTGGGGATATACTGGATGAACTTTTAAACCCACATCAAATTTTTGAAGTTGTAAATAATCCATTTGATAAATAGTAAATTCATTCGCCTTTATATAAGTGCCATCCGCTTTAGTAGTGATAATAGGATTTAAGGTTGGATCATGTGAAACGACCACTTGCTTATCCTTTGTAATAGCTAAATCCATTTCAAGGGTAGTGACTTTATCATTATCCATCACTGCTAACATTGCAGGAATTGTGTTTTCAGGCATCAATCCTCGGCCTCCACGGTGGGCCTGGAAGTCAAAAGTGGTATTTGATGATTTCATATGAGACACGGCAATGCAGCCTGTAAGTAAACAAACTACACTTATCAAGGATGCATATTTAATTTTAAAATTCATTTGCTTTAATTAATATAAAGCTATGTATTTATTGTAAATTTAATTATTAAATAATCATTATGACTTTCCCCATTCTATTTGGCATCTTCGCAATTATTATAATAATGTTGCGCAGGCATTATAAAAATAAAAACAACGATTAATCAAAATCTTCTCCGTATTCCTTTAGAATAGCACTATCTAATTTTAATCCGTTTGCTTTTTCTTTTGATAAATTATTGTTTAGATAACGATTACTGTTGAGTCCAAAAGTGACAAGATTTAATAATTCTTTTACCGCCGACTTGTTTTTTTCTAAAATAGCATCTGCTTTTTGTGGCCTATTAAAACGCATAATTCCCTGACCCTGATGTACTAACATTTCATAGGATATAGTGGGTTCAAAAACAGCCGCCATTTTAAAGCGTGCTTGCTCTAAAGTGCGTTCACGAACATTTTCTAATTTCTCGAGTGCATCTAATGCACGTTCATATTCTTGAATACCAGATATGATTTCTGGATTTTTAATCATGCGCAAACCGCCTGCCGATTTAATTTGATCTAAACCTACATGTGAACTTTCAAAAGTAGCTCTTAATGCAAGATTGCGAATATAATAGTATACGTCTTCGTTGGAAATGGTATTATTATTTATTGCTTGGAATAAGGTGTCCATGGCTTGTAACCTTACCGTATTTTGACTTATTACATTTTCAATATTTTTAATATCCAATTGTAAATCCTCATGTACATTTTTTAGATAAGAAATTTCACGATGCTTTTCAATTTGATGTTCTCTTACATTTTCAGCAAAAAAGCCCAATGTTACAGCTAAGAACAACATTAAAAACTCAGTGATATACTCTTTCCATTTTTTAGGATGATGTGAGTGATGATGTACTTCCATTATTTAATTTATTATACTTAAATATAAAGAAAATATATACTATCGAAAAATTATCCTGCATTTTTTCGTAGTGAATATTTGTATTTAATGCAACACTTCCTGTAAAATAGCCAATGACTTAATTTCTTTAAAACCTTTATAGTGCCAGCTTAAAGAGAGTTGAAATAACTCTAGTATTTTTTTTCGTTGTGACCCATTCAATGAAATGTTTTCCAAATCATTATAAAATTGAACTTGCAAAAAGGTACTTGCCGTTTGCGCTTCTTGTCCTTCTAAAAAATAAGGATGTAGTGGTTTTTCTTTAATGAACTGTCCTTCTTTCACATCTAAAAAAGGGGTCGCATCTGAATAATTTCCTTGTAATCCAAATCCTAATGTTTCACTTAAATGAATCAAAAAATATATCGGCAAATTACTTGCAAGCGCGGCAACTCCTTTGTCTAATTGTTTGAAGGTGTCTTCAATTAAATAAAACAATTCAGGATGTGGTTCAGGCTGCAAGGTTTGTTGCAAAACCTCTACAATATAAGTGGACACAGCGTTTCGTACTACATCGGAATATATGTTTTGATAAATCGTATCCCAATTAACTTCTTTTACCATTTGCAATGCTTTCATTGGACTATGGTATACTTCCATTTGTAAAATAGCAGCAGGTTGATAATACACTGCTTTATTAGCACCTTTTTTACTAGTAGTTCGAACCCCTTTAATAATGTATTGTTGCAAACCAAAAAGCTCGGTATACGCCGTCATAATTAAACTCGTATCTCCATACTTAGTTACGCGAAG
>CAIYUO010000107.1 GCA_903929425.1 uncultured Bacteroidota bacterium | reverse complement strand
GTCCATTTTGACAATTTTTGTAGTTGCAAACTTAACTTAATCTAAGCAAAAAGGGAAATTCAAAGCCGGTTTATGATTATTTTAAGATTTCCGGGTTCCCTTTAGGTTTTTTATCTTTACACCCCATGAGCAATCCACGAAGTGTCGCATTCCATACTTTAGGCTGTAAACTGAACTTTTCAGAAACTTCTACCCTTTCTAGGCAATTAGAGGTGGCTGGCTTTGAAAAGAAGTTATTTACAGACAAGGCCGACGTGTATGTTATTAATACCTGTTCGGTAACTGAAAATGCCGATAAAGAATGTCGACAATTAGTAAGACGTATTCAAAGAAATGCACCTGATAGTTTTGTAGTCATAACGGGTTGTTATGCTCAATTAAAGCCAACCGAAATTGCAGCCATTCCTGGTGTTGACCTGGTTTTAGGAGCAGCAGAAAAATTTAACCTCGTTCATCATTTGTCTACGTTGACCAAGGGTGAAGAAACAAAAATTTGCAGTTGCGATATTGATGAAGTTTCAGGCTTTAATACTTCATTCTCGGTAAATGATCGAACACGCACATTTTTAAAGGTGCAAGATGGTTGTGATTATAGCTGTACATTTTGCACCATTCCCATGGCCAGAGGCAAAAGCCGAAGTGATAGTATTGAAAATGTAGTGAAACAAGCCCAAGGATTAGCAGCGAATGGAGTAAAAGAAATTGTACTAACTGGAATTAATTTAGGCGATTTTGGCAAAGGAAGCGACGGAGGGAAAAAACATAATGAAAACTTCTTTGAACTTGTTAAAGCTTTGGATCAGGAAACAGCCATTCCACGTTACAGAATCTCTTCGATAGAGCCCAATTTATTAACCAATGAAATTATTGAATGGGTTGCAAAAAGTAAAAGCTTCATGCCTCATTTTCATATACCCTTACAAAGTGGATCAGATGCTGTTTTAAAACTAATGCAACGAAGGTATAATAGTGAGCTATATGCCGATAGGATAAAAAGTATCAAAACAATTATGCCACATGCTTGCATAGGTGTGGATGTTATTGTTGGATCACCTGGCGAAACAGAAGTCTACTTTAAGGAGAGTTTTGATTTTATCCACTCTCTGGATATTTCCTATTTGCATGTGTTTACTTATTCCGAGCGGGCAATGACTAAGGCCTTAGATATTAAACCAGTTGTTCCCATTTTTATTAGAAACGAACGAAATAAAATATTAAGAAACTTATCTTATCAAAAGCAACAATTTTTTAATGCCCAGCATATTGGCGCCACTAGACCTGTTTTATTTGAATCCATCAAACAAAAAGATTCAACTGATATGCCTATGTTAGAAGGTTATACTGATAACTATATAAAAATTTCCACTCCTTACAGGGAGGAATGGAGTAACCAGATTATTGATTAGAAAATAAATTAGTGTATTGAATGAGCCAATTTAAATTGGGGATACTTCATGTAGTTTAAACTCAACAATCATCATCATATTTAAGCTCTCCAATCTAACAAATACATTGTTTTTACTTGCTTTTATAACTTCCCCTCGACGACCCATAAACAATCCTTGATTAATAGCCACTTTCGTTTGAGGAGGCATATTTGACATATCCACTATTTCAATATTAGCGATAGTTGATAATCCCAAATACTTTTTAATTTCTTCAATTTCATTATCGCGAATGAGGGCAGGTTTTTTTTCGAAATATAAAAAATTAACTACCCCAAAAGTGGATAGCACATTTGTATAATCCTCTTTTGAGGCTTTTACAAAAACATAGGATCTAAATAAAGGAGTATAAATAATTTTTTTTCGATCACTCCAATACCTTTCTTGCATTTGAACTGGACACCAACTTTCAAATCCTTTATCAGTCAACAATTGATCAACCTTTTTCTCCCATTTTGACTTTGTATAAATAACATGCCATTGCTTTTCAGCAGGCTTAGTGCTTTTAATTTCCATCTTAACTTTTCTTTACAACCGAATTCAAAGGAGCAAAGGAACTTAACAAATTAATAGACTCATTTATTTGAATATCCTTCGCCACCATTTTTAACCAAGCTTGATAACGATCTTGTTTTGGTTTATCAGGATTATTATAAAACTTGTCATTATCTGATTTGGCAGCATCCACTTGCATCAACTTATTTAATTTCAAAATTCCTTCATTTTGTTGAATCACTGATTGAACTTGCTTTTTATATTGAAGGTATCGGTCTAATTTTAAATAAGCAGGATGATCCATTTGAGCCGAAATCCATTTTAAGTTGTTTTTAAATCTAACTGTATTGGTATCCGTCTCAATTTTTTTGTTAGCAGCCAACGCGATTTTAGCTATGTTATAATTTGATACCCAAGGTTGGAAGGGCGCTGTTTGAATAACATCCCAATTTAGTGCAGCAGGATTGTCTTTTTCACGGTATTTTAATAACTCAAATTCATCAGGGAAAACCACATCAGAAACCACCCCTTTCTTTTGAGTAGAGCTACCCGTAACGCGATAAAATTTTTGGAAAGTTAGCTTTACAGCACCATATTCAGTTTGGATACCCAAAGAATCCATTGGTTTACCAAAGGCTACGTTTCGTTGTACCGTTCCTTTTCCATAAGTTGAGGTACTTCCAACAATAATGCCTCTCTTGTAATCTTGAATAGCTCCAGCAAAAATTTCACTAGCCGATGCGCTAAATTCATTTACCATTACTACTAAAGGGCCATCATATAATATGCCAGGTGTTTCGTCAGCTAATATTTGAGAGCGTCCTTCCTTATCTCTGATTTGAACTACCGGACCTTTATCAATAAACAATCCAACCATTTGCACCACTTCATATAGCGAACCTCCACCATTATATCGAACATCAATAATGATACTACTTACTTTCTCTGCTTTTAATTTTTTTACTTCCTCAGCTACGTCTTTAGAACATCTATGACCATCTTCTCTTTCAAAATCTGCATAAAAATCAGGAAGTAAAATGTATCCAATTTTTTCATTTCCTTTTGTTATCACCGCACTTCGAGCATATCCTTCATCCAACACAATTTTTTCTCTTATTAATGCAATAATTTTAATACTTCCATCAGGCTTTTTAACGGTCAACCTCACTTCAGTTCCCAAATCACCTCTAATTAATTTCACAGCATCTGTTACCTCATAACCTGCAATATCCACCGGCTCTTGATTACCTTGTGCAATTTTTGTGATCACGTCATTCACTAACAATTGGCCGGATTTCCAAGCAGGACCACCTGGTTGTACACTTGCAATTTTAACGCCATTATCATCGGCACCTAATTGTGCTCCAATTCCATAAATTACGCCACTCATTTGCTCCGTAAATGATCGCTTCTCAACAGGCGCAAAATAATCAGTATGAGGGTCCATTAAACCGGTAATGGCATTTAAGAATAAATCAAACTTTTTCTCTTCATTAAATGTTTTGTCTTGAGATTCAAATCGTTTTCGATATGATTTAGCAATTGTATTTCTTGCCTCAACTTCTAATTCAGCGTCGGACTTGTAAACAAATTTATCCGCCGATTTTAATGTTGAAGAATCTGCTTTATTTTTTGTGTGCGTGTTTCTTTCTTCAATTAGGGTTGCATATCTTTCAAGACATTTATACTTAATGATTTTATACCATCTTGTGTACCTGTCATTTATATTTAAAGCGTAGTTAATGCTATCCGCATCTAATTTAATGGAGTCATCGATGTTAAAATCAAACGGGATTTTAATAATAGACTCAAAAATTTGTTTAACTTCTTTATATCGGCGATCATACATGCTGCTAACAGCAGGTTGAAACTCAATTTTTGATCCATGAATTTCATCGTCGATTGATTTTTTAAATTGCGCTAAAGAATCAATGTCTGATTGTATGAACATATTTTTTTCGGGATCTAACGCTTTTAAATATCCATCGAAAACTTCATTCGAAAATGAATCATCAATTTTACGAGGATTATAATGCTCACTCTCTAACAAATGGCCTATTGTAGTTAATAACTTTCTATGTCTTAATTCAAGTGACTCACTTGCATCCTTTTGAAAAGTATTAAACGCAAAAAATAATCCCCCTACTAATACTAGTGTGGCTAAGAATTTCCACTTATTTTGTTTTACGTATGTCATAATCGTATTCATGAATAAATTCAAAAATAGCGCAAATTGGCTATTCAAGCATGTAATTAAGTGTAAAGAGCAGCTTTTTTACCATAATTTTATAAAAAGATGCAATTCTACTTTTATACGTAGCCGTTTTAATGTATTTTTGCGACCCTAAATGGAGGGTATAGCTCAGTAGGTTAGAGCGACAGTTTGTGGCACTGTAGGTCGTGGGTTCGAGACCCATTACTCTCCCCAAAAAAACCTATCCCAAGTTGGATAGGTTTTTTCATAAATAATAGCTTATGCATTTTTTGTTCATTCCCTTAATGACTGCAATATTTGGTTGGTTAATTGCATGGCTATTTGTAAAAGTTTTATGCCTGAACTGGAAAGGTGGAATAAGTCACCAAATTGCTACCCTTAATATTGAACAATTACTGACAACTGAAGCCAGCTTGAAACAGTTTGATTTATTGTTACCTACTTTAGACAAACATTTAGATGCGTTTTTCAATCATAAACTAACACAAAAAATGCCAATGATTGCCATGTTTATTGGTCATAAAACAATTGATCAATTGAAAGAAGTGTTTATTGAAGAGTTGAAATTAATGTTCCCAGAATTGGTTCAAAAATTACTACAAGGCTCCGTTAACGAATTAGATAAAGTGTTAGATCAAAAATGGAAGAAGTCTTTTGAAATAAAACTCCTTAAAGCTACCCGCAAAATTAGAATTGCCGCATTTATTCTTGGTTTTTTATGGGGCATCCTCCTTTTCTTACTAAATATCGCAATTTAATTGCCGTTCATATAAACAAAAGGCCCTTCCTAATGTTTATATATGATATTTGCAGCCTGATTTAAACTTAAACAAAAGACACCTGTCTAAATTAACTATGAAATATTTATCAATTATCCTTTTTGCCTTATTCATTCAAACAAATTCATTCGCCCAATATCCTGGGGCAGCTGCCAGAGGAGCAGGTGCAGGTAGCAGTAATATGGGACATTTTTATGGAAAAATCGTGGACGCTAACAAAAAAGGGATTGATGGAGCTACTTTACAATTAAAAGGAAGCAAATTTGACCCTGCTACTAAAAAAACCAGTGAAGTCATATTAGGGACAATGTTAAGTGCTACAAATGGGGATTTTAGTTTTGATAATTTGCCTGTCATGGGAAATTTTAAGTTAACAGTGTCTGGCATTGGATATAAAAAATTAGAAAAACCCTTGAGTTTTAACTTAAAAATGGGCGCTGGTCAAAATATGCAAGATATGCTTGCAATGGTTGATAAAGACTTAGGAAATATTAAGCTTGAAGAATCAGCTGAGGATTTAAAATCAGTAACGGTTACGTCAACGGCTAAGCCTCAATTTGAAATGGGGATTGATCGAAAAATATTCAATGTCGATAAAAACTTAACCAGCCAGGGCCAAACTGCTGTAGAAGTAATGAAAAGCATTCCTAATTTAAATGTAGACATTGATGGTAATGTTACTTTAAGAAACGCTGCACCCACTTTATTAATTGACAATCGACCAACCACTTTAACAATGGATCAAATTCCTGCGGACATTATTGATCGTGTTGAAATTATCACCAACCCTTCAGCAAAATATGACGCCACAGGTGGCAATGCCGGAATATTAAATATAGTATTAAAAAAGAATCGTAAAAATGGCTACAATGGGGGATTAAGAACAGGCATTGACATGAGGGGGAAATTTAGCGGTGGTGGTGATTTGAATTTAAGAGATAGTAAATTGAACTTCTCCTTAAATGCAAATGTGAATGGCCGTAAATCTATTAGCACTTCAACGAATGATCGAGAAATACTAGGTGCAAAAGTTCCAACCAATATTGAGACTATTAACAATAGTACGGGCAACGGTTCCTTCAATTTTTACAGAGCTGGAATGGATTATTTTGCTGATAATAGAAATACTTTTTCTTTATATGCAAACGTCATGCAAGGCTCCTTTGCAAATGCAGGAACACAAATAATCGATTCTATAAAAAATGGCGCTTCCAAAAGTTATAGTTTAGATAACAGTTCTCAATTCAATTTTTTAAATAAAGGGGGGCAATTAAGTTACAAGCATTTATTTGCTGATAAAGGACACGACATCTCTGCTGATTTTAATTACAATGAATCTAATAATGACAACTGGTCTTATATTAATTCATCCATATTAAACCAACGTAGCTATGGTACGGGTAACAATAAAAACTACACTTTTAATTTGGACTACGCTCGTGAATTAAAAAATGATGTAAAATTTGAAACAGGTATCAGGTACAATGAGAGAACTGAATACAATAAAAGAGATCAACTTAGAAACAATATATTCATTGATGCTATTAGTAGCCAATACAAATATGGTGAGCAAGTTTATGCAGCCTATTCTAATTTGAATATGAAAAAAGATAAATGGAGTTTTCAATTAGGATTAAGAGCAGAAAGCAGAGCTTATTATGGTAATATATTAAATAAAAAAGGATCAGATTCACTCCCCTTTAAAACAAGTTATCCAATTTCTTTATTTCCAAGTGCTTTTATCAACTACAAAGTGGATGATAAACAAGATTTTCAAATTAATTATTCAAAAAGAATAAGTCCACCTAACTTCTTTCAATTATTACCTTTCCCAGACTATAGTGACCCTCAAAATATTTCAGTGGGTAACCCAGGTTTAAAGCCACAATTTACTCATTCATTTGAAGTGGCTTATAATAATGCTTATAAAAAAGGTTCCAATTTTTTAGCAACCGCTTACTATAAATACAGTACTGACTTAATTACAAGTTATGTTTATAGAGATATTAATAGAGCCTCTATTAACTTAGACAGCGCCTATTTTAGTTCTTCTATCAACGCAAATACGGCTATCGTTTATGGATTAGAATTAAGCAATAAAACGGCCATCACTAAATGGTGGGATATGAATATAAGCTTCAACTTATTTAAATCAGCAATACAAGCTACCATACCTGGACAAAATGTAAACAATGATTTAACTAGTTGGTTTAGTAAATTAAATAACACTTTTAAATTACCATCAGGATTCTCATATCAATTTAGTGGTCAATACCAAGCAAAAACTATTTTACCTCCAGGAGGAAATAGCAGCGGTGGCGGTGGACGTGGAGGTTTCGGTGGCGGTGGCTTTGGTGGTCCCCAATCAACGGCTCAAGGTTATAACTTCCCATCTTATGATTTTGATATGGCCTTAAAAAAGGATTGGACATTAAAAGGCGGAAAAACGGCTAGCTTGTCATTAAGCGTAAGTGATGTATTTAAAACGAGAGTAAATAAAACATTTTCACAAAGTCAATACTTTATTCAAAATGTTTCTAGAATCAGAGACCAACAAATGTTTAGATTAAACTTCTCCTACAGATTTGGTAAATTTGATGTAAACTTATTAAGAAGAAAAAGTTCGAAAGGTGACGAAGGCGGGGGAGGAATGGACCAAATGCCTCAATAAATATAAAAGGCAAGAATTTTATTTAGGGATAAAAAAATATAAAATGATTTAGTGCGTAAAATTACTAAATCATTTTTTTTGTCCTACTTATCTCCTTTACCACTTAGCATTGGCACAAACGAAAACTCCTCAAAGGTTTCCTTTTTAGCCATTCCATTACTTGTTTTAGTAAGTCGAAACATACGTTGCGTTGTCTCGGTTTCATTTACAGGAATGACCATAATGCCATTTACTTTAAGTTGCTCCCAAAGCTTTTCAGGGACATTTGGTGCAGCGGCAGTGATAATAATTTTATCAAAAGGAGCTAAGGTGGGCAGTCCTAAAAAACCATCTCCATAAAAGAAAAAAATATTTTCATATTGATTTTCAGTTAACAATTTAAATTGATTCGTTTTATCAACTAAGGCTTGTTGTCTTTCAATGGTATAAACATGTGCCCCAAGTGCAGCTAAAATGGCTGTTTGATACATACTTCCTGTTCCAATTTCCAACACCTTATCCCCTTTGTTTATTTGCAATAACTGGGTTTGAAACGCTACTGTATAGGGCTGTGAAATGGTTTGATTGGCTTCAATGGGGAATGCCCTGTCTTCGTATGCAATTTTATCAAAGGCCATATCCAAAAAATAATGTCTAGGCGTTTTACCAATTGCATTAAGCACAGCTTGGTCCACAATTCCCTTTCCCTTTAATTCCTCAACTAATTGCTCTCTTAATTTTTTATGCAAATATCTGTCCTCTAAAGTTGGCGTCATAGCATGATTAGTTTAATTGCATATCTGAAATGATGCCTTGTATTTTATGCGTTAAAAATGCATATACTTTATCAAATTCATTTCCATTTTCTAGTTTTGCATTTACACTAAAATAAAATTTAATTTTAGGTTCAGTTCCACTTGGCCTTGCCGAAATTTTACTTCCATCCTCAGTAATGAATTGTAATACATTGCTTTTTGGTAAATTAATTTTCCAACTTTCTCCAGTGATTAAATGGGTTCCTTTTTGTAACTCATAATCCAATAAAGTAACCACTTTGGAGCCATTAATAGTGACTGGTGGCGATTGCCTATACCCTTCCATCATTTGCGCAATTTCTTGCTGGCCATTCATGCCTTTTTTAGTTATGCTAATCAAGTTTTCATAATAAAAACCATATTGCACGTATAACTCAATCATTTTATCAAATAATGTCCTGCCCTTGCTTTTTTCATAAGCAGCCATTTCACATAATAAAGCTACTGCACTCACTGCGTCTTTATCTCTAATTTGATCTCCTATCATTAAACCAAAACTTTCCTCTCCCCCAATTACATAATTTTCTTTACCCTCTTTTTCCTTAATCAATTCAGCAATCCATTTAAACCCAGTTAGTACATTATAACAGGCCACTTTATTTTGCTTAGCCACTTTATTAATCATTTCCGAGGTTACTATGGTTGTAATAACCATGTCATTTGTATTGGCTATTCCCTTTGCTTTTCTCGCTTCCATTAAATAGGAAAATGCTAACACTGCTGTTTGATTACCATTCATTAACACCCACTCACCCTTATGATTTTTAACCCCAACTCCTACTCGGTCAGCATCAGGGTCAGTCCCCAATAAAATATCAGCATCTAATTCCTTGGCTTTGTTAAGACCCATACTCATGGTCTCACTTTCTTCTGGATTTGGATAAATTACGGTTGGGAAATTTCCATCAGGAATAGACTGTTCTTCAACAATGTGAACATTTTTAAATCCAAATTCAGCCAATACTTTAGGCACTATTGTAATGCCCGTTCCATGAATAGGGGTATATACTATTTTTAATTGTTTTTGTTGTTCGATGATTTCAGGATAAACACTTAGCGATTTAACCATTTTAATATACATGTCATCCATTTCCGCACCTAATAATCGAATATTAGCCTCCCCGCCTGTCCATTTAACATCATCAACTGACTGTATGGCTTCCACTTCAATAATTACATTTTTATCATGTGGCGGCACCAATTGTCCCCCATCGTTCCAGTATGCCTTATATCCATTATACTCCTTAGGATTATGCGAAGCGGTACAAACAACACCTGCTTTACAATTTAAATTTCTAATGGCAAAACTTAATTCTGGCGTAGGACGTAAAGCATCAAATAAATAAACAGTAAACCCATTAGCAGCAAACACTTGTGCTGTAGTTTCAGCAAAAAATCTTGAATTATTTCGGCTATCATGTGCAACAGCTACACTAATTTTTTCACCAGGATATACTTTTTGTAAATAATTAGAAAACCCTTGCGTAGCCATTCCAATGGTATATTTATTGATTCTATTAGTTCCAACGCCCATGATGCCCCTTAAACCACCAGTCCCGAATTCTAAATTTTTATAAAAGGCCTCGTCAAGTTCATTTTGGTCATTTTCCTGCAATTGTAAAATAGCCTTTTTTGTATTTTCATCATAATTTCCTGCTAACCAGGTGGCTACTTTTTGAGCTATAACTTCATTCATATCGGAACAATTTATATAAGACAATAATATACAGCAAATTAAATAAATCCCCTTAAAAATCGACTTAAATTTACGAATAGTTTTAAAGCGGAATATTTGAGGATATTTAGTCAACTTAACTCAAGTTAAAAAGATTAAATTTGCTTTCATTATTGCATCATCAATTCATTTTATGTCAATATTTGCTTCATTGTCATTTATCATAGTAACTGTTTTAGCATTTTTCCTTTTTGTCAAAAAAATAGGGTTAATTAGAAAAAATATTCTATTAGGAAAAGACATAGACCTAAGCGACCAGCCTTCTAAAAGATGGAAAAATGTTTTTCTTTTAGCACTAGGTCAAAAGAAAATGTTTCGCAATCCAGTGGTTGCTTTATTACATTTAATCGTTTATATAGGATTTATCATAATCAACATTGAACTAATAGAAATTATAGTGGATGGTATTACCGGAGGACACAGAGCATTTGAGCCATACTTAGGTACTTTTTATGATTACTTAATTAATAGTTTTGAAATTTTAGCCTTATTAGTTCTACTTGCTTGTGTTGTATTTTTAACACGCCGAAATATTATAAAACTAAAACGATTTATCAGCAATGATTTAAATGGATGGCCTCGAACCGATGCAAATTTTATCCTAATCATAGAAATTGTATTAATGGGCTTGTTCTTAATGATGAATGCGGCTGATCCTACAAGTGATTTTTTAATTTCATCACATATTAAGCCTTTGTTAAATGGCTTTTCTGAATCTCAATTAAGTACTATCGAACATACTGCGTGGTGGCTTCATATATTGGGCATTTATGCTTTTATGAATTACTTGCCTTATTCAAAACACTTACATATAATATTAGCGTTTCCAAATGCTTACTTCGCGTCATTAGCACCTAAAGGATCTATGCACAATATGCCCTCTATTCAAAATGAGGTATTGTATGCTATGCAACCTGAATTAGCACCTACCAATATGGTAGCTCCAGAAAAATTTGGAGCACGTGATGTGATGGATTTAAGTTGGAAAAATTTAATGGATGCTTATAGTTGCACTGAGTGCGGACGATGTAGTGCTGCATGTCCCGCTAATAGTACTGGGAAATTATTAAGCCCACGTAAAATTATGATGGCGACACGTGATCGTTTGGAAATAGTGGGTAAAAACATAGACACCCATAAAAAATTTGTTGATGATGGCAAATCCTTATTACACGATTATATTAGTGTGGAAGAACTAAGAGCCTGCACAACTTGTAATGCCTGTGTTGAGGAATGCCCAGTAAGTATTTCACCTTTGGACATTATTATTGAATTAAGACGGTCCTTAGTGATGGAAGAAAGTAATGCACCAGCCGAATGGAATGGAATGTTTAGTAATATTGAAAATAATTTTGCACCTTGGAAATTTGCTCCTGATGATAGAGATGCTTGGGCGAATCAATCAATATAGGGAGAGACTATACTAGAGAAAAAAATAAAAAGAAATTAGCATATAATAGGAAACTAAAAATTAGCAGGTATGAAAGTAAATACAATGGCGGAATTTATGGCGAAGGGTGAAAAACCAGAAGTATTATTTTGGGTAGGATGCGCCGGCAGTTTTGATCAAAGAGCACAAAAAATAACAAAAGCATTTGCTACTATATTAGATAAAGCAGGTGTTAACTATGCAATTTTAGGAAAGGAGGAAACTTGCACTGGTGATCCTGCTCGTCGAGCAGGTAATGAATTTATGTTTCAAATGATGGCCTATCAAAATATTCAAGTTTTAAACGGCTATGAAATTAAAAAAATTGTAACTACCTGCCCGCATTGTTTTAATACCCTTAAAAATGAATACCCAGCATTAGGTGGAAATTATGATGTGATACACCACACTTCATTTTTACAAGAATTAATTGAACAAGGAAAAATTAAATTCACAGACAGCAATGAGTGGAAAGGAAAAACAATTACCTACCATGATAGCTGTTACTTGGGCAGAGCAAACGATATATATGAAGCGCCCCGAAAAGTATTGGAAAGTTTGGATATGGAACTTAGAGAAATGAAACGTTGTAAGTCAAAGGGTTTATGTTGTGGAGCTGGTGGGGCTCAAATGTTCAAAGAAGAAGAAAAAGGAGACCGGAGAATAAATATGGAGCGTGCCGATGAAGCAATTGAAACCAAATCCGATTTCGTAGCAAGTGCCTGTCCTTTTTGCAATACTATGTTAACAGATGGTATTAAAAATCGTGACCAAGAAGTTAGTGTTGAAGTATTAGACATTGCAGAAATTATTGCAAAGGCAATTCAATAAAATATAGAAAAAAAAGAATGCTAATTTGAATAGTCACTACCTTGCTATCATTCACAAAAAGCATATCAAATCATAAAAATATAAATTAATATTAAAAAATGACTGTAGCATTGTCAAACATATTGCCTTCGAATTTTCATCCGCAATCTAAGTTGTGGATTTATCAAGCAAATCGGACTTTTACAATGGATGAAATTTTCCAAATAGAAGGATTACTAGAAAATTTTACAGCTATTTGGAAAAGCCACGGCGAGCCTGTTAAAGGTTTTGGTACCGCTTTATATGGCCAATTCATTATTTTAATGGCGGATGAGTCATATACAACCGTAGGTGGGTGTAGCACCGATAGTTCGGTTCATGTTATTAAGGAAATTGAGAAAATGACTGGTGTGCAAATGTTTAACAGAGAATTGTTGGCATTTTGGGTTAAGGGTAAAGTGCAAACCATTCCAATGGCACAAGTATCTTACGCATTGGAAAATGGAATGCTGCAAAAAGATACATTATACTTTAACAACCTTGTAGCTAATAAAGCCGAGATGGAAAGTAAATGGATGCAACCTATTAGTGAAAGTTGGTTAGGGAAAAAATACCTTAAATAGTTTGCCCTACATATTACCAACTCGATTTATTTTAAATATTACAATTCAAATTTGATGAAAACCGTTTACGCAATACCTAACTGCAATACTGTAAAGAAAGCCTTGGATTGGTTAAAAGCAAATAAAGTTGATTACGAATTTCATGATTATAAAAAGAAAGGAATTACCTCAACACAATTAACGTCATGGTGCAAGCAAACTGGTTGGGAATCATTGATAAACAAGAAGGGATCAACATGGAGACAATTACCTAAGGAAATACAAGAAACGATTACTACACAAAAAGCAGCTGTTGCATTGATGATGGAAAAGACATCCATAATTCGACGCCCTTTAATTGAGGAGAATGGAAATATATTAGCACTTGGATTTGACGAGGCCGAGTAC
>CAIYUO010000106.1 GCA_903929425.1 uncultured Bacteroidota bacterium | reverse complement strand
TTTTTGATCCTCACCAACAACTGACATTTCATGGGTATCTGATTTATTGTCTGCAGGATCAATCGTCAATTCCCTTGGCACTTCAATTTTCTTGAAATTATTTTCAAATACTTTATAATGTTGTTCATAATCATTATAACCTTTTAAAATCAAGCCTATACATGTTGAGTACATTGGCTTTTTTAATTCGTCAATATGATTTGGCGCTAAATGTTCATTTGGTAAACCTACTCTTGCATTCAAACCCGTAGTGTATTCGGTAAGTTGAATTAAGTGTTTTAATTGTGATCCTCCCCCTGTTAAAATAATGCCTCCATTTAATAAACGACTATCTAATCCAACTTGCTTTAAATGGTAGGTTACGAAATCTAATATTTCACTCATTCTAGCTTGAATAATTCCAGCTAAACTTTTTACACTGATTTCTTTTGCTGGCATCCCCTTTAATCCAGGTATTGTAATGTAGGCATTGGCGTTAGCTTCGTTTGATAAAGCACTACCAAATTGAACCTTCATTGCTTCAGCTTGACTTTTTAAAACACCTAAACCTAAACGAATATCATGTGTGATATTTTCACCCCCAAAAGGAATCACTGCTGTATGTTTTAAAATTCCATCATAAAATACAGCAAGGTCGCTTGTTCCACCACCAATATCCAAAATAGCAACTCCTGCTTCTAAATCAATATCGCTCATTACTGCACTAGCCGATGCTAATGGTTGTAAAACCAAATCCTTTGTTTTTAAACCGCTTCTTTCAACAGAACGATTAATGTTCCTAATGGCATTTCTATCCCCCGTTAATATTAAAAAATTAGCTCCTACTTTCACACCGTTTACCCCTACTGGCTCCTTCACATTTGAATTATTGTCAACATAAAACTCTTGTGGAATCACATCAATAATTTGATCTCCAGCTGGTATAAAAGTTTTCTTTTGATTGTTAATTAATTGCTCAATTTCCCATGCTTGAATTTCATTTTCAGCATCCTGTCTTACCATATCACCTCTTGTTTGTAAGCTTTTGATATGGTGTCCTGCGATTCCTACATATACTTCATTAATTTCAAGACTTGGATTACTCTTATGGCAATTTTCTAATGCTTGTTGAATGGCTTTAATGGTTTGGTCAATATTAAGTACTTGACCATGTTGCACTCCGTTACTATTGGCACGACCAAATCCTAAGATTTCAAGTTTACCGTATTCATTTTTACGACCTGCAATAGCTGCGATTTTTGTAGTACCAATGTCTAAACCTACAATAATTGGTGATTCGTTTTGGCTCATTTTTTATAGTTTTTTAGTTGTTTAGTTGTTGTTGGAAGGCGTCTTTTTAGGCATTTCTGCTTTAGCGGACTTCTTCTGTTGTTTTAACGTATTATCAGTTGATTTATTGTTTAATTTTTTGGCATTTTTTGAAGTATTGGGCTTATCATTTTTAACATCTTTGGGCTTATTATTTTTGATAACCTTTGGCATCGTTTTTTTAGGCAACGTGGCTATTTTAGGGATACTATCTAACCTTGGCTTAGTATCCTTGATTAGATTTGTCACTTTACTTTGAATGGTGTCAACTAAAGTTGTAGAATCGGACATGTTTATAGGTTTCAAATAAGGTAATGCTCCTGGTGGATACTCAATAGGTTGTAAACCTTTTTTTAAGGCAAGTAACTGATGATCAAATCGCAGATCTAACACTTGATAGGCATTAATACCTGAGGAGGGCAATACTTTTTTGTAAAAAGTATAAAGCCTGTTTAATTTGTCCTCCATATTTTCAATATTACCTAGTAAAACAGTATGATCACCTAATGCAGGAATCATTTCAAAATCACCATTAGGTGCAATGTTCATTTGTGCTATTTGTGCAAGAAAAAAACTGTCCTGTTTTATAATTAATGCTAAATGCAGAATGTCCCCTAATAAAATACTATCAGGTTTTGATAATATTTCTTGTTCACTAGGGAATCCTGTAAAAATGGGTAAACGAATTACTGATAATTGTCTTAATGGCAATCGAGTTGATGTTTTATCAATATAAAATGAATTGCCATTAACCGTAAATATCCTAGCAACAGGCAACCTTTGCTCAATTTTAACTTGCAATTGTTGCAGATTATCAAAATATATATTGGTACTTTCAACCCACTTGATGCTATTTAATTGTTTTTCTAAATAAGTTAAATTCACATCACTCATGGGCATTCCAACTTTTATGCCTTTATCATTTATGAATCTTAAAATCTCTTTTTCATCCATAAATAAAAAACCATTCGAATTTCCAGTTAGCTCAATTTGTATTGCGTTACACTTTTTTTCAGATTTGCCCTTCCAAGCAAATACAAAAAGCGTGACTAATAATAGTGCTCCAATGAACCACAAAATTCTAACTAATATGAATTTCCAATTTTTCATAACTACTTGGAAAATATGTTTTGAATATTGGTAATGCAAACATCAATATCACCTGCACCCGCCATGACTATTAATTTTTCGTTTGTCTGTTTTGCCCATTCCATAAGTTGCTCCTTACTGAATACTTTTTTGTTTGATATTTTCATTCCATCTAATAACATATCACTACTAACCCCTTCAATGGGTAGTTCTCTTGCAGGATAAATAGGTAGTAAAATAACTTCGTCCGCTTTATCTAAAACCTCCATAAAACCAGTTGCCTGATCCTGTGTGCGACTGTATAAATGTGGTTGGAATATTAAAACCATTTTTTCATTAGGATACAAACTCCTTACACCACTAATTAAAGCATTTAATTCTTCTGGGTGATGCGCATAGTCATCAATTAATACTTTATTGGCTGTTTTAACTTTGTATTCAAAACGTCTTTTAACACCTTTAAAGGAGGCTATCGCTAATTTAATTTTATTTTCTTCAATACCTAAGGTTAAAGCAATGGCAATGGCTGCAGTTGCATTTTCAACATTATGCAAACCACCCATATTTAATACCACATCTTGTAAAATCCCATTGGGATGTACGATATCAAAAATATAGGAACCGTCCACCACTTTTAAATTAGCTGTATGATAGGACGCATTGTCTTTGTTGTAGCCATAAGTAAAGACAGATTTATTGCTTGCATCAATATTGAATTCAGTCCCCATTTTTTGAATCAAAGTGCCCCCACTTTTAATTTTGTCAGTGAATTGACCAAACGCTTTTAATACTTCCTCGGGGGTGCCATAAATGTCTAAATGATCTGGATCAACTGCAGTTACCACAGCAATGTTTGGTGCTAATTTTAAAAAACTACGATCATACTCGTCCGCTTCAACAACCACCACATTTTTTTCATGACTCCAAAAGTTAGTATTATAATTACTAGCTATTCCACCCAAAAAAGCATTACAACCATATTCAGTATGTCGTAATATATGAGCGGTCATGGAAGTTGTGGTTGTTTTGCCATGTGTTCCTGCAATAGCAATGGTGAAAGCATTTTCAGTAATCCAGTTTAATACATCACTTCTTTTTACAACATTATATCCATTATCCTTACAATAGTTTAACTCACTATGCGAAGTTGGAATGGCTGGTGTATAAACCACCACAGTAGCTAATTTATCTATTTGATGAATATCGTCCTCAAAGTGAATTTGGATACCCTCTTTTTGCAAGTCATCAGTTAAATCAGTTGGTGTTTTATCATAACCAGACACCCTAACACCTTGCGTATTAAAATACCTTGCAAGCGCACTCATTCCTATTCCACCAATACCTATGAAATAAATGTTCTTTATGTTAGTTAATGGATTCATGAAAATATTTTATGTTTAAATAGAATTATAATTTTAATCATTTGAATTTTCTATGTTATTCAAAATTGCTTTTGCTATTAATTTGTCAGCATCAATTCGTGCAAATTTTGAAATTTTTGATTGTAAATTCAATACCCTTGACGCATCATTAACCAATGACATCAAAGTAGGTATTAAGGCAACATTTGCATCCTCGTCTTTAACCAAACAAGCAGCCTCTTCCTTTACTAACTGCAATGCATTATATGTTTGATGGTCTTCGGCAGCAAAAGGGTAAGGAACAAATACGCATGCTTTCCCAGTAATACAAATTTCCGCAACAGCCATAGCACCTGATCGGCTTACTACAATATCAGCAGCCGTATATGCAGCACTCATATCATCTATAAAAGTATTTACATAAATATTAGCATATTCACTTGCAGCTTTCTCGTATACTTTAGCATTAGGCGTACCTGTTTGCCAAATTAATTGCATTGTATTACCTGCAAACTGTTTCAGATTATCCATTATTGCTTTGTTAATGGAAGCTGCTCCTAAACTTCCCCCGATTATTAAAATGGTTAGTCTGCCTGGAAGTAACCCAAATTTTAACAAAGAAGCTTGTTTAGATATAGTTGCATTAACAATATTTTGTCGCACTGGATTTCCTGTTACTAGTATTTTATGTGCAGGGAAAAATTTGTCCATTCCATTTGTACCCGTGAAAACAATTGTTGCATGATGTCCCAACCATTGATTCGATTTTCCAGCAAACGCATTTGCTTCATGAATAAAAGTTGGAATATTTTTAGTTTGTGCAAATTTTAATACGGGGAAACTTGAATATCCTCCTACGCCAAAAACTGCATTTGGCTTAAATCGGTTAAATATATTTCTAACTTGAAAAAAACTAGTTATAAGTTTAAATGGCAACGTCACATTTTTGAACATATTGGTTCGATTAAATCCAGCAATGCTAAGTCCCTCAATTTGAAAACCAGCTTGTGGAATTTTTTGCATTTCCATTTTCCCTTTTGCACCAACAAATAAGATAGCCGCATTTGGCTGTAATATTTGAATGGCTTGCGCAACTGCTATAGCCGGAAAAATATGTCCGCCTGTACCACCGCCAGCAATTATAATACGTAATTGTTTAGGCATTTGTTAAAATTGATGGATTATCAGATACTACTTCCGTTTCAGGAATTTCAATTTCAGTTTCTTCAGGCGCCATTCCTTCTAATTGTTCCACATTTCTGGCAACACTCAAAACCAATCCAATTGAACAACAGGTAAAAATAAATGAACTACCTCCCATACTAACAAGTGGCAATGTGACTCCAGTTACTGGAACAATATTTACATTAACAGCCATGTTAGCAATAGCTTGTATAATCAAAGAAAAACTTAATCCCAATGCTAGAAAAGCGCCAAATGCATATGGACATTTTCGGAATATTCTAATGCATCTAAATAAAAATACTAGGTATACAAACATGATGAAGACCCCTCCAATCAAACCATACTCTTCTATAATAACTGAGTAAATAAAATCATTATATGCCTGGGGCAAAAAATTACGCTGACGACTATTGCCAGGACCTAGTCCAAATAAAATACCTCCATTTGCAATTGCGATTTTTGCTTGCTGTACTTGATAAGGTGCTTCCTTTTCATTTGGGTACATAAAATCTTGAATGCGGCTAACCCAAGTGTCCACGCGTATAAAAATTTTTGGTTTTTCGTTAACCATCAACTTTTCTTCATCTGCAACATTCGTCTTCCCATTTTTATGCGTTGCAACTGCAATACTAATCAAAATCAAAACGGGTATCATTGCAACAGCAATAGTGAGTCCAATATGCTTTAAACTAATACGGCCAATAAACATTAATACAAGCGCCGTTGCACCAGTTAGTAATGCATTGGAAAGATTCGCAGGCATGATTAAACCACAGGTAATTAAAACAGGTATAATGACTGGCAAAAATCCCTTCTTAAAATCCTTAATCACATCCTGCTTTTTACTTAACATCCTAGATATAAACATAAATAATGCCAGCTTTGCTAAATCACTTGTTTGAAAAGTAAAATGAACAATAGGTAATTTAATCCATCTACTTCCATCGTTAATGGTCGCACCAAAAAATAAAGTATATACTAATAATGGAACAGAAATAGCATAAAGTATTGATGCAATTCTTGAAAACATTGTATAGTTAATGCGATGCAACCCAAAAATGAGCACTAGCCCAACTAATGTAAATCCTAATTGTTTAAATAAAAATTTACTAGTATTGCCACCAAGCGATTTATAAGCCAAAGATCCAGTGGCACTATACACTACCAATATTGAAACAAGAGACAATACAATCACTAACCCCCATATGTATTTATCCCCTCTCGTTCTTTGATCTAAGTGATCTTTAACGCCTTTAATGGTAGGCATTTGAGAAAATAACTTATCGTTGACTTGGTTAAACATTATAATTCTTTTACGGAATCTTTGAATTGACGACCTCTGTCCTCATAGTTTTTAAATAAATCAAAACTTGCACATGCAGGACTCAATAATACAACATCACCCTTAGCCGCTAACTTAAATGATTCAGTTACTGCATTTTTTGCTGAGTCCGCTTCTATGATAACGGGTACGACACCTTTAAAAAATTCAATGATTTTTTGGTTATCCGTTCCCATGCAAATAATGGCCTTCACTTTTTCTTTAACTAGTTCAGCAATTAAAGAATAGTCATTTCCTTTATCAACACCTCCAATCACTAAAACAGTTGGCTTTTGCATACTTTCAAGCGCATACCAAGTGCTATTCACATTGGTTGCCTTACTGTCGTTAATAAAATCAACTCCACGAACAGTGGCAACAAATTCCATTCTATGTTCTAGATTGTGAAAATTGCTTACTGCTTCGCGAATTTTTTCTTTCCTAATGCCTAAAGTGGATGCAGCAATGCTAGCTGCCATGGTATTATAAGCATTATGTTTTCCTTTCAAAGCAAAATCATAAATGCTCATGGATACTCTTTCTTCTTGGATTCTCAACATCATTTGGTCGTTCTTGATGTAGCCTCCTTTTTTTACTTCTTGTTTCATAGAAAATGGTAGTGGGTTAGTGTTATAGGTTAGTAGTGCTAAGTGTTTTACGATAATTTCATCATCCATACAATAAATGAAACAATCTGATTCGGTTTGATTTTCAATAATTCTAAACTTACTCTTTACATATCTTTCAAATTCATAATTATATCTATCTAAATGATCTTCGGTAATATTTAATAGTATAGCAATGTCTGGCTTGAAATATTTAATATCATCCAATTGAAATGAACTTACCTCAATGATATATAATGATTTAGGATCCTGTGCAATTTGTCTAGCAAAGGAAAATCCAATATTACCAACCATCGCTGCATCCTTTTCGGCAACTTGACAGATATAAAATAATAAGGAGGTAGTTGTTGTTTTTCCGTTACTTCCAGTGATCGCAGCAATTTTTGCATTGCCTTTATACCTGAATCCGAATTCAATTTCACTTACCACTGGAATTCCCTTAGCACGAATTGCTTTGACTAATTCATTTTTATCAGGTATACCTGGACTTTTCATGACTTCATCAGCTGACAAAATTCTTTCTGTATTATGTGCACCTGATTCAAATTCAATTTGATGAGCCTCCAATTCTTTTTGATAGTTTGGTTTTATAATACTCGCATCAGACACAAATACCTCATAGCCTTTTTGTTTAGCTAACAAAGCAGTTCCAATTCCGCTTTCACCCGCACCTAATATGACTAATTTTTTTGCCAAGGTTTATCGCGTTTTAAGGGTTAAAATGGAAGCCACCACTAGAAGTATAGTAATGATCCAAAATCGGACAGCAATTTTACTTTCATGAAATCCTTTCTTTTGATAATGATGATGCAATGGACTCATTAAAAAAATACGACGCCCTTCACCATATTTTTTCTTAGTATATTTAAAATAACTTACTTGTAAAATCACACTCACATTTTCAACTAAGAATACCCCACAAAAAATAGGAATCAATAATTCTTTTCTTACTATTATGGCTAAGGATGCAATGATACCTCCCAATGCAAGACTGCCTGTATCGCCCATGAAAACCTGTGCTGGATAAGCATTATACCATAAAAAACCAATACAACCTCCTACAAATGCACCCACAAAAATGGATAACTCACCTAAATTAGGTATGTACATTACATTCAAATAATCAGCAAACACATAATTACCGCTTACATAAACAAATATGCCTAAAGCAGCGCCAATAATGGCACTCACGCCTGCAGCTAATCCATCTAAGCCATCTGTAATATTGGCACCATTTGAAACGGCGGTAATAATAAAAGTGACAACAAGTATGTATACAATCCAAGTATATTTTTCAGCTCCTGGCCCCATCCAACTCACCAACTTTACATAATTAAATTCATGATTTTTTACAAATGGAATAGTTGTAATGGGCGTTTTTACTTTTACAAATTTTCTTTCAACTCCATTTATATTTCTAATCACTACATCTGCTCCTTTAGCTATACGTTCACCTTTTTGTAAACTTGCCCCAATCGCTGTGTTAGAAATAATTTCTCTTTCAACCGTAACTGCATTACTGAAATATAAAGTAACACCTATGATAATGCCCAATCCCACTTGTCCAATAATTTTAGAAATACCTGCTAAACCATCACTATTTTGTTTTTTATAGGCCTGCCCTTTATTTTGAGCCTCTTTTCTAGCTCTAATTTTAAAGTAGTCATCTAAAAAACCAATGATACCCAACCAAACCGTACATA
>CAIYUO010000105.1 GCA_903929425.1 uncultured Bacteroidota bacterium | reverse complement strand
CATGAAGGTAAAAAAGGTGATACTTATAATATTGGTGGATTTAATGAGTGGACCAATATTGACTTGGTGAAGTTATTGATAACCCAAATGGATGAAAAATTAGGACATGCAAAAGGAGAAAGTGAAGCATTGATTACTTATGTGAAAGACCGTCCAGGACATGATCGTCGTTATGCTATTGATGCTACTAAATTAAATAAGGAATTAGGATGGACTCCGTCGGTTACTTTTGAGCAAGGATTGGCTGCAACTATTGATTGGTATTTAGCGAATACGGCTTGGTTGGAAAATGTAACGAGCGGTGCTTATCAAGCATATTACAATGATATGTATACTAATCGATAGGCATAATAATAAACACATTTAATATTTATTGAACGAGCATGAGAATTGAGCACACCCCCCTTAAAGATTGTTTTATTATTCACGAAAAAGTGCATGGTGATGCAAGAGGGTATTTTATAGAAACCTTTAATCAAAGAGACTTTAAAGCAGCATCGGGTTTAGACATTGAGTTTGTGCAAGACAATCAGTCAAGGTCATCAAAAGGTGTACTAAGAGGTTTGCACATGCAAAGGGGTTCGTCAGCGCAAGCAAAATTGGTAAGGGTTTTGGCAGGTTCTGTTTTGGATGTGGCAGTTGATTTAAGAAAAGGTTCGCCTAGTTTTGGTCAGCATTTCACCATTGAATTAATTGCTGACAATCACAAACAATTTTTTGTGCCTGCAGGATTTGCGCATGGTTTTGTAGTATTAAGTGAATCAGCAACCTTCTTTTATAAGGTTGATAAGTTTTATGAACCAGGCAATGAAGTGGGCATTATGTATAACGACACCGATTTAAATATTGATTGGAGGTTAGCTGACAATGAATTAATATTATCAGACAAAGACAAAGTATTAGGAAGCTTCGCGCAGTACGCCGCGAGTTTATAAAAAATAAAAATTATTAAAATGAAGGGGATCATATTAGCAGGCGGATCAGGTACAAGATTGTATCCAATTACCAAAGGAATCAGCAAGCAGTTAATGCCTATTTATGATAAACCTATGATTTATTATCCTTTGTCTGTTTTGATGTTAGCAGGCATAAAGGAAGTTTTAATCATCACGACACCTGAGGACAATGATCAGTTTAAAAGATTATTAGGAGATGGTGCTGAAATTGGATGTCAATTCAGTTATGCAGTTCAAGCAGTGCCTAATGGCCTCGCACAAGCATTTGTGATTGGGGCTGATTTTGTTGGTAAGGATAAAGTAGCCTTGGTATTAGGAGACAATATTTTTTATGGTGCAGGCTTTAGTAAGTTGGTACAATCCTTTAATGATGTAGATGGCGCAGCGGTGTTTGCTTATGAGGTTAATGACCCTGAAAGATATGGTGTGGTGGAATTTGATGAAAACAACAATGCTTTATCATTAGAAGAAAAGCCTAAAGCGCCTAAATCAAATTACGCAGTACCTGGACTATATTTTTACGATAATACTGTGGTAGAAATTGCCAAAAACATACCAGCTTCACCTAGAGGCGAATACGAAATCACCGATGTAAACAAAGTATATTTAGAGCGCAAACAATTACAAGTTGGTATCATGAATCGCGGTACTGCATGGCTAGATACTGGTACCTTTGAATCATTGGCAGATGCATGCGAGTTTGTCCGTGTTATTGAGAAAAGACAAAGTCAAAAGATAGGATGTATTGAAGAAGTTGCCTACCGTATGGGCTTCATTGATAAGGCACAATTGCTAGTTTTAGCCGACAAATATGCTAAAAGTGGGTATGGAGACTACTTAAAAGGCTTAAAAAAATAATTTTCACTGAACTTTTCTGTATTTGTATTGTTCTTAGGGTATGTCATCTTATACAATTAAGGATTTAGAACATATATCTGGTATCAAAGCCCATACTATTCGTATTTGGGAACAACGATATCATTTCTTACAACCTCAACGTACAGAAACAAACATAAGATCCTATTCAGCCGATGAATTAAAGGTAATCTTAAACGTTTCCCTCCTTAATAAATATGGGTACAAAATATCTCACATTGACAAAATGAATAATGATGAGATGGAGGAAAAAATATTTGGTTTAAATCAAATGGATGCTGAAAAGGAAAGAGTAGTGAATGCCTTAATTAAGGATATGGTTTCCTTGAATATGGTTTCCTTTGAAAGACAACTAGATACCTATATTATTAGTAAGGGGATTGAAAAAACAATTACTGAAATTATTTTCTCATTCCTTGAAAGAGTAGGCGTGCTATGGATTACCAATCATATTAATCCTGCACAGGAACATTTGGCATCAAATATAATAAGACAAAAAATAATTTTAGGAATTGAAAAATTACCCAAAATTTATCAGTCAGCAAAGTTGATTGTACTATTTATGCCTGAAGGAGAATATCATGAAATTGGGCTATTATTTGTTCATTTTTTATTGAAACAAAAAGGGCATAATGTTGATTATTTAGGAACGAATGTTCCAATAGTTGACTTAAAATATTTGACAGAGTTAAAAAAAGTAGACTATTTATATTCACATATAACTGCACCAATCAAAGGGTTCAAATTGAATAAGTTCATGGAACAATTGGAGCAAATCAATCATAATATTCCTATTATTCTCACTGGATTAATGGTTCAAGAATACAAGCAACCAGTTGCTGGGCATATCAGAATTATGAAGTCTCTATCTGAAACAATGTCTGTATTGACTAGTTTGTAAATGACAAACCTGGTTTTTATCCCATTTTTTTGTTCAACTAGCAGAAAATCAATGTATTAACATAAATCGCATATTTTGTTTAATATTTTTTTTAAATAATTAAACAAAATATGCATTAATACCCCTAATTTTGTTTAGCATTATTAAATAATAGTTAAACAAAATAATATGTCAAACGCAGAATTTAGTTTACTTCTAACCGAAAACGCCGAATTTCTAAGACCCTTTGCGATTAATCTAACAAAAGACCACGAATCGGCTAAGGATTTATTTCAGGAAACTTTGTTTCGTGCTTTTTCCAATAAAGACAAATACAATGTAGGAACCAATATTAAGGCCTGGTTGTATACAATTATGCGTAATATTTTTATCAATGATTATCGCAAACGCTCAAAGCAATCAGTTATTAATGATAGTACACCAAACGATTTTATTATTGATCAAACACATACTAAAGTGTTAAATCAAGGTATTACTAATTTGAATATGCGTGAAGTGAATCAAATGATTTTTGATTTACCTGAATTATTTAGAATCCCATTTAATTTGTATTTTGAGGGATATAAATACAATGAAATTGCAGATGAGCTAGGTGAGCCATTGGGTACCATAAAAAGTCGAATTCACTTTGCAAGAAAAATATTGAAACAAAAAATTGAAAGATATTAATACAAATATAGTTGCCCCCAAAAAAGCTTTAGTAATTGGTGCAGGATTCGCTGGTCTATCAGCAGCTACTTTTTTAGCAAATAAGGGTTGGGATGTTACTGTTTTAGAAAAGCATGATTTACCTGGAGGAAGAGCAAGGAAATTTGAAGCACAAGGTTTTGTGTTTGATATGGGGCCAAGTTGGTATTGGATGCCTGATGTTTTTGAAAAGTATTTTTCAAATTTTGGTAAGAAAGTATCCGATTTCTATGCATTAAAAAGGCTGGATCCTTCTTATCGTGTTTATTTTGATACGAACACTTGGGATATGCCCTCCAATTACCAAGCACTACAAAAATTATTAGAGTCTGTGGAACCTGGCGCTGGTAAAGCCTTAGATCAATTCATGGAAGAGGCTAAGTATAAGTATGAAGTTGGAGTGGGCAAGCTAGTGCATCAACCTGGCCAATCACTTATGGAATTTCTTGACTGGGATGTGATAAAAGGTGTTTTCAAATTGGATATTTTCCAATCTATGAAAAAACATATTGCACGTTTTTTTAAACATCCGCATATTCAAATGCTCATGGAATTTCCAGTTTTATTTTTAGGAGCATTGCCTGAAAAAACACCAGCTTTATATAGTTTAATGAACTATGCAGATATAAAAGGAGGCACCTGGTACCCTGAATATGGAATGTATAGTATTGTTAAAGCTATGTATAAAGTAGCTTTGGAACAAGGCGTTAAATTTAAATTTGGCGAACAGGTAACTGCGATACAAGTACAAAATGGTATTGCAGTAAATGCTAGTTCAACTAATAAAATGACCAATGAAAAAAGTAATCATGAATTTGATGTAGTCGTTGGAGCTGGTGATTATCATCATATAGAAACTGAATTGTTAGATCCAAAATATCAGTCTTATTCTGCTTCTTATTGGGATAGTAGGCTCCTTGCGCCAAGTTCCTTATTATATTATGTTGGGCTTAATAAAAAATTGCATGGTGTAACGCATCACTCGTTATTTTTTGACACGGATTTTGGTGTACATGGTAAAGAAATATATACCAACCCTGCTTGGCCTAGTAATCCTTTGTTTTATGCAAGTGTGCCATCAGTGTCTGATGCTACCGTAGCGCCTGAGGGAATGGAAAATTTGTTTCTGTTAATTCCAGTTGCCGCAGGTTTGGAGGGAGATACGGAAGAAATTCGAGAAAAATATTTTCAACAAATAATAAAAAGATTAGAGCAAAAGTGGGGTCAATCAATAACGGATGCGATTGTTTATAAACGCTCCTTTGCTGTTGCTGATTTTAAATCTGAATATCATTCATTTAAAGGAAATGCTTACGGATTGGCAAATACTTTATTTCAAACAGCAATTTTAAAGCCATCTTGTAAAAGTAAAAAGGTAAAAAACTTATATTACACTGGTCAATTAACGGTACCTGGTCCAGGCGTTCCGCCAAGTTTAATAAGTGGGGAAGTGGTGGCCAGGTTAATTAACAATGATTTTAAAAACAATTAAATGTCGTCGTATCAATTATATAATGAAGTAACTGCACAAACTAGTAAGTACACTACTTTGCGATATAGCTCAAGTTTTTCTTCGGCTATTAAATTATTACATGTTGATTTACGTCAACCCATTTATGATATATATGGTTTTGTTCGTTTTGCTGACGAAATTGTTGATACTTTTCATGAATTTGATAAACCAACATTGCTTAAAAAATTTACAGAAGATACTTTTTTAGCATTATCGGATGGGATTAGTTTAAACCCTATTTTACATCGATTACAAATCACATTTAATAAATATAACATTGATAAAAATTTATTAATTGCTTTTTTAAGAAGTATGGAAATGGATTTAAGTCAACAGGAGTATACCCAGGATGCCTATCAAACTTATATATATGGAAGTGCTGAAGTAGTAGGGTTAATGTGTCTTTATATTTTTTGTGATGGTGATATTGTTATGTATGAGAAATTAAAACCATCTGCGCAAAGCCTTGGGGCAGCCTTTCAGAAAGTAAATTTCTTAAGAGACATTAAAGCTGATTATGAGGGCTTAGAAAGAGTGTATTTTCCCAACTGTGATTTTAAAAACTTCACCAAGGAAGATAAACAATTAATCGAAGCTGACATACAAAAGGACTTTGAGGAAGCGCTTGTAGGCATTAAACAATTACCTATTAAAGCAAGGTTTGGAGTTTATACCGCTTTTAAGTATTATTATTCGTTATTTAAAAAAATTAAAAAAACGCAACATCATTCGATTTTACAAACACGCATTAGAATTCCAGACTATGGCAAACTTTTCATATTTGCTAAAGCTAAAATTCGTAGCCAGTTAAATTTGTTGTAGTAACTTTACATTCTAAAATTGATTATTATGAATTTTATTTTTGTGACATTGTTGACTTTCGCAGTTATGGAAGGTATTACCTGGTTAACGCACCGTTTTGTAATGCATGGGTTTTTGTGGTATTTGCATGAGGATCATCATCAACCAACAGGTCATTTTTTTGAAAAAAATGATGCATTCTTTTTGATTTTTGCCATCCCGAGTATGGCTTGTATATTTTATGGAAATTTTGTTGGGCCTATTTGGATTGCTGGTATTGGAACGGGTGTTGCTATGTATGGCTTTGCCTATTTTATAGTGCATGAAGTAATTATACACCAACGAATTAAATGGTTTACTAAATCAAATAGTAGGTATATTAAGGCCATTAGATGGGCGCATAAAATGCATCATAAACATATTGGAAAAGAGGATGGTGAAAGTTATGGAATGTTAATAGTTGGGAAAAAATACTGGGATAAGGTAAGACAAGACGAACGCATTCAAGCTAAAGGATAATTTAATAGCTAATTAAAATGCAGGTTAATTTGGAAAATGCCAATCAACAAACTGTTTACGATATTATCATAGCTGGTGCAGGATGTGCTGGGTTATCATTATTATATGCAATTTTAAATTCACCTAGTTTAAGTAGCCAAACAATATTAGTTGTTGACAAGTCTTTTGAAAAATCAAATGATCGAACTTGGTGCTTTTGGGAAGAAGGACAAGGTGTTTTTGAAAATTTAGTCTGTAAACAATGGGAACAAATTTCCATACACAAGGAATCTTTTTCTACGATACTTGCAACAGATCCTTTTGTATATAAAATGATACAAGGAGAGGATTTTTATAACTATGTAATCTCATACGCAAAGGGATTTGAAAATGTACATTGGGTGGAGTCATCTATTCATTTGGTAGATAATCAAGATAATCAAGTAGTCGTTGAATGGGATGGAGGTAACGCCTATGGGAAAAAAGTATTTTCAAGCATATTACAACAAGAGAAATTATTTACGATTAGTCAATCTAATTTAAGTAACCCTTTTTTATGGCAACATTTTAAAGGTTGGTTAATTCAGTTTGATGAACCTGTTTTCAATGAAATGGAAGCAAGGTTAATGGATTTTAATGTGAATCAGCATCAAGCTACGGCATTTATGTATCAGCTCCCATTAACTCATCGAAAAGCATTGGTGGAATATACTTTATTTTCTAAAGATATTTTAAGTGCATCGCAATATGAGACTGAAATCAAGTCTTATTTAAAAATAAATTTCCCAAATAAAAATTACCAAATTTTACATGAAGAAATAGGTGCGATTCCAATGACTTCGCAAAGTTTTGCAAAAAATGAGGGTAATATTTATGTCATAGGAACTTTAGGTAATGCGGTAAAAGCTAGCACTGGATATGCATTTCAGTTTATACAAAAGCAGGTAAAACAAATAGTCAGTCAATTAGAAAAAGGGGTTACCATTGACACGCAAGTTCATAATACAAGACACTCTTTTTATGATGCTGTATTACTTTATATACTTGATCATAAATTAATGGAGGGTAGTGAAATTTTCAAACGTATTTTTGAAAAAAATAGCGCTGAAACTATTTTCAAATTTTTATCAAATACATCTAACATTGTGGAAGACATAAAAATTATGAGATCCTTACCTACACATATTTTTTTACCTGCAGCCATCAGGGTACTTTTACGGCGATCTTAACTTTATTTTAAAACAATTTTTATAAATTTGTTTTATGGCCTTGTCGTACAATGGTTAGTACAAGAATTTCCGAAGTTTTAAATCCCAGTTCGATCCTGGGCGAGGCCACAAATTATAATTCGTAACCTTAAAATAATACATATGTGTTCATTTATATATAAATAATCTATTTTTTATCATATATTTAGTTTAACCAAAACACTCATTATGAAAAAAACACTTTCTACGATTGCGTTATCATTAATTGTAATGCTATCATTTGCTCAAACTGAAAAAAAGAATGGTACCATTTACGTTAACCACCCAAACATCGAAGTTGTTAATAATACTGTAAAAGGGTACGTTACTCAAAATGTTGATTTGTGGAGTTCATGTTACGCTGACACTGCTAAATTTTGGATTTCAGGTATGGATATTAAAAAAAGAATCAGTAAAAAGGAAAACCTATCAATGTTAAATACAGATCATAAATTTTTTAATGATATTAAAGTAAAGAGGTTTGGATATCCTGACTACTTGGCTTATGATCAAGGTAATGATAAAGTTGTACAATCATGGTGGACATGGACAGGTACTTCTAAAAAAACAGGTAAAGAATTAGTGATTACTTTTGTAGTTTTTGACTGGTTCAATAAAGATGGTAAAATTGTACAAGAAGGAACTTTTGGAGATTTCTCTAAGCAATTTGCAGAAGAGGGTATTGTCTTTTAATGTATCTTAAATTTCTTCTTTAAAATTTATAAATGCTGACCCAAAAGGTTGGCATTTATAATTTAGAATGGACCTCTATTCCAAAGTTTAACTGGTATTACTGAACCAAAGTTTGCTAAAAGTGATTGTCTTAATTGCGCTAAAAGGCGATATATAATTGCTTTCATACCTATTTATCCTAAAATTTAAAATAGGTAACCCAGTTATTGTTTGAAATGTACACAACATTATAAAATAAAATCTATTATTTTTTTATATGTACAAAATAAGGAACGGTATCGTCCGAGACTATATCTTCCTGATTCCAATAAGATAATGTAACTACATGTCCATCTGGTGTATGTAGAGAGCGACCAAAAACTGCATTTGTAGGATTAAATCTTAAGTCAGTAACTCCAATCGTAAAAGTGCTTGGAGCAACAGGTTCTGGAGAGGGATGAACTTCGGCTACTTTTCCGCTTTCATCAGCTGTTTTCGCAGCTTCTCCATCTGCAACTGGAGCTGGTGCAGGAGCCGCTGCTGCTTTGGGTGTAGGGCTAGCAACTACTACTACTTGGTATTTATTATAGGTTAATAAATCCTTCAAAAATTGCACACGATTTGCTGTAGCGTTTTTTTCTACAATGGAGCATTTGATATTATCTAAATCTTCAAATTCGTGATTCTTATTGATTGCCATAAAATATTTATTTAAAGCCCGAAGCTTAATGAGTTAATATAATCATATACCACACTTGCTAGCCCCGTTACAATTACGCCTACTACACATATATACATGGCTATTTTTGAAACGGTTGGCACTTCTAGTTTTTCTAAAGGAGTGTTGTTTTCATCCATGAAAATTGATTTTACCACTTTTAAATAATAATAAAATGAAACAACCATATTTAAAGCTGCAAAAATAATAATGCCATAATTTCCTTTTGCAGCTCCCGCCATCATTAAAAATAATTTACCAAAAAATCCGGCTGTTGGAGGTACGCCAGCTAAGGAGAATAAGGCAATCGTTAAAACCCATGATAACATAGGGTTGGTTTTATAAAAACCGTTAAAATCGGAAATATTTTCTTTACCCGTTAAAGCGCTTACCATTGATACAACACCAAACGCTGCAAGGTTTGAGAAAATATAAATTAAAATAAAATAAATCAAGGAGGCTGAACCTGCTTGAGAACTTCCTGAGATACCAATTAATATAAATCCGACTTGTGCAATAGATGAATAGGCCAAGAAGCGTTTGAAATTATCCTGACGTAGGGCAAATAAATTACCAATTAAAATAGTTACTGCTGCTAAAACTACAAGCACTAAATACCAAGTGTCAGCGATAGGTGTAAATACTTTGTACAATAAATTCACTAAAGTAAATAAAACCGCTGCTTTTGAAATAACGGATAAGAAGGCTGTAACTGCAACTGGTGATCCTTCATAAACGTCTGCAGTCCATAGGTGGAAAGGCACGGCTGAAATTTTGAAAGCAAATCCAGAGATTAATAAAATAAAGGCAAACAATTGCAATGGATTACCATTGATATGTGCAGTAATAATTGAAAAGGTCAAGGTTCCAGTTGTGCCATATAAAAAAGAGATACCTAGCAATAATATGGCGGATGAAAATGCAGAAGATAAAATTAATTTCATAGCGGCTTCCGATGATTTACGTTTTGTTAGATCAAAGTTGGCTGCTGCTGCTAATGGAATAGTGGACATTTCCAATCCTAAATAGAACATTAATAAATTACCACTAGATATCATAAAAAACATACCCATTAAGGAAGTAAAAGTAAGTATGTAAAACTCAATAAGGTTTTTATTATTTTTTAACCACGCGAAGGATTGCATGGAAATAATGAATAAAGCAAGGTTTAATAAATTCTTTTCAAATACAATTAACGCATTGGTATTAAACATGCCATTGAATAATTCACCTGTTTCATGACAACAAAAACCTGCACCTAAATTAATAAGTAATGCCATGTTTATAAAGTTTAAGATACTTTCATTACTTCTATCTTTACCCAGTTTTATAAACAGCAATATAAATATGAGTAGGGCAAGCGCCAGCTCCTGTCTTAATTGTATTAATATATTATAATTCATCATTTTAAGATTCTAATTAATTAAGTAGGTTTACTTTACCCATTTGCAACATAATTACATCCGTGCTTGGCATAATTAAATGGTTAATTAAAAATGGAGCTAAACCAATTACCAAAATGCCAGCAATTAATAATACGGCTGCTAATTTTTCATTCCAAGTAGCATCTTTTAATAATGCATGTTCAGCACTAATGGGCCCCATAATAGCGCGACCGGTTGCTCGTAAAATATAAACAGCAGTAACCACAATGGAAGCCCCAGATAATATCGTAGCTAAACGATAAGCACTATTGGGATTTTGCCAGGAGCCCATAAATACGGTCATTTCAGCGACAAATCCACTAAATCCAGGTAAGCCCAGAGAACACAATCCTGCAATTACAAAAACCGTACTTATAAATGGCATTGCTTTTAATAAGCCGCCTAATTGTGCAACCATTCTTGTGTGTGTTCTACTATAAATCATACCAATGGCTGCAAAAAATAGGGCAGTCATTAATCCGTGTGAGACCATTTGAATAACAGCACCATTAATAGAGGTTTTATTTAACATACCAATTCCTAAAATCACAAATCCGCAGTGACTAATACTAGAGTAGGCGTTAATATATTTTAAATCTGTTTGCATCATTGTTGCAAATGCTCCGTATATAATGGCGATGGTTGCTAATAAAATAATGATCCAGGAATACGTATGCGCTGCATCAGGCATTAAAGCGGCAATGCGTAGGCAACCGTATCCGCCTAGTTTCATTGAGATACCTGCAAGAAACATACTTGCTGCTGTAGGTGCGGAGGCGTGACCATCAGGTACCCAGGTATGAAAAGGAAACAATGCAGCAAATACACCAAAACCTAAAAAAGCAAATGGGAAAAAGAATTTTTGTACACCCACTGGTATACCTAGTTGCGTAATTTTTACAATATCAAAAGTATTTGTGTTGTAATACACGCCAAACAACCCCACCATTACGAGTGCAGAACCAGCCATTAACATTAAGGCTAATTTCATAGCACTCTTTGTTTTGTCACCACTTCCCCATATTCCTATTAATAAAAATTTAGGAATCACCGCTACTTCTAAGAAAAAGAATAAAGTGAATAAATCTAAGGAGATAAAAAATCCATAAGCACCCATACTCAATAAGATCAATAAGAAAAAGTATTCCTTACTTAATTTATCCATCGTCCAAGAAACTAAAATACCTGCAACGACTATCAAAGAAGTTAATAAAATCATCGCTAGCGCAATACCATCAACACCTATATGATAATTAATATTTAATGCTTTAAACCAGGTATGATTGGATTCAAATAAATAGGTTGCATTGTTACCAGCGGCTCTTTCATTAAGAAATGAATTTAACAACCATCCTGCAAGTCCTAATTGCGCAACGGCACCTATTAAGCCTACCACTCTTATTTGTTGCAATCCTTTTACCAACAGTATCATTACTGCTGTAAGTAAGGGAATTAATATTAGTAATGTTAAGTTCATAATGTTATATATCGTTAGGGTATACTATTAATTTGAATTTTATTTCCAGATATAGATAAATAATATAGAAAGGGCGAGGATGCCACCAAAAAAGTACATAGCATAGTTTTGAACCTTTCCAGATTGTAATCCTTTAATAAGTTCCGAAATTTTTAGGGTGACTTTAGCTAATAATAACATAAAGCCATCAACAATATTTCTATCTGCCCAAGCAATAGGTTGCCCAATGAATGGGAATATTATTTTTTTGGTCATAAAAATATAAACCTCATCTACATAAAACTTTTTATGTGCTGCGGTATAAAAGCCACCCAATGCACTTGCTACTTTGTCGGATTTTTCATTTTGATTTTTATAGAAACTAGCGGCTAATAAAATAGCTAATACCGATAATGCAACTGGTACAATAGAGAATACGATATCAATATGTGTTTCTAAAGCTTTACCGTCCGATGTTACTAAATTCGAGAAAGGTATAAAACCTACACCAACTGCACAAGCAGCTAAAATGATTAAAGGCAACTTCATGACCCAAGGACCCTCACCATGATGATCATGTGCATCATGGGTATCATGGGTGTTATGTCCGTTCTCAATATGTGCGTGATTTGACGTCGGTGCTTCCTTGCTCCAGAATATATTAAAGTATAAACGGAACATGTAAAAGCTTGTTAATGCGGCAGTGAATAAGGCAATCCCATAAATAATTTTGTTTTCATGAAAGGCGGCTGTTAAAATTTCTTCCTTACTAAAGAATCCTGCAAATGGCGGAATTCCTGCAATGGCTAAACATGCAATTAAAAAAGCAATATGGGTAACTGGCATTATTTTTCTTAAACCACCCATATCTCTCATTTCATTACTATGTAACATGTGTATCACAGAGCCTGCACCTAAGAATAATAAACTTTTAAAGAAGGCATGTGTAAATAAATGGAACATGGAAGCCATATAACCTAATCCTGCTTCACCACCATTTTTTGAAATACCCAATGCAAACATCATGTATCCAATTTGCGACATAGTGGAATAAGCCAACACTCGTTTAATATCAGTTTGGGTACAAGCAATTACTGCGGCAAATAATGCCGAGGCTGCACCCACATAAGTAACAATATTTAATGCAGTTTCATCCATGGAAAAAACTGGAAACATTCTTGCTACTAAATAAACGCCTGCCACCACCATGGTTGCTGCATGGATTAATGCAGAAACGGGTGTAGGTCCTTCCATTGCATCAGGTAACCAAATATGTAAAGGGAACATAGCTGATTTACCAGCACCACCCATAAATAATAATGTTAAACCCCAGGTAAGCATACTAGCTCCTAAAAAGCTTGCACTAGTAATGCTAATAAATTGTGTTGAGCTTGCGGTGGTAAGTCTTTCAATTAATAATCCAATATCCAATGTGCCTCCATAATATCCTAATATTAATATGCCAATTAAAAAACCAAGGTCAGCAAAGCGGGTAACAATAAATGCTTTTTTACTTGCTGCCACTGCAGAAGGTTTATTAAAATAATAGCTGATTAACAAAAAGCTGGATACCCCCACTAATTCCCAAAACATGTATACTTGGAAAATATTTGAAGATAAAATTAAACCTAACATGGAAAAAGTGAAAAGGGATAGGAAAGCAAAATAGGTTGCATAACGCTCTTCGCCTTTCATATATCCTAAACTAAAAACATGAACCATTAATGAAACCGAGGTTACAACTACTAACATCATCACCGAAATAGGATCTACTATCATACCTATATCAATAGATAAGCCGGGCGAAAATTCAAGCCAGGTAAATTTAAAGGCTACTATTTTTTGAAATACGCCATTTACTTTACCGTCTACAAAAAAGTATTGCTTGGCAGCCACAAACGAAAGTAGGGTTGATGTCAATAAACTTCCAGTGCCTATCAGTCCAGATATGCCAGCTAAATATTTACGACCGAATAAACCCAAAATCACAAAGGTAATAAGGGGTAATAAGGGAATCCAAAGTATATAAAAGTAGTTTGACATCATGTAAAGTATTAATTAGCGTATCTGGTGCACGTTAGTATTTATTTGATTTCATTAGTATTTCATTTCACTAGCATCGTCCACATCAATTGAGTTATGGCTGCGATACAAATTAATAATAATGGCTATCGCCACTGCTGCTTCCGCAGCTGCAATGGTGATGATGAATAAAGTAAAAAATATTCCATCTAAATTATCTGGAAACAAATATTTATTGAATGCTACAAAATTAATATTGACGCTGTTTAACATTAATTCAATAGACATTAACATCGTAATTAAATTACGTCTTGTAAATAAACCATACATACCTATGAAAAATAAGGCAGTGCTTACAAACAGTATCTGGGTTAATGGTATTTCTTGCATAAATATTTTTTCTTTACTTCTTGTTTATCTTTTATTTTAATTCTTATGATTTAAAATATTTGTATCTGCAGCAGTTGTTTGAGCAGGGCGCATGGCAATTACAATACAACCTATCATAGCTGCTAATAATAACATACTCACCACTTCAAATGGTAAAATAAAACCGTGTGAAGTAGTGCTTAGCATTTGTGTGCCGATCTTAGCAACATTGGCGTTAAATGGCTCGGCAGAATTAAACGCGAATCCATCATAGTGTACAATTAAATTATGTACAAAGGCAGTTCCAAATAATGCGGCTAAGGCTGAAAATATTTTTTTGTTAAGAGGCGTACTTTTCATTTCTTTTCCGGAATGCTGTGTTAAGAAAATAGAAAAGATGATTAATACAACAATACCACCTACATAAACTACAATTTGAATAGCAGCAATAAATTCTACCTGCATCCAAAAGTATAAAGCTGCAATTCCCACTAAAGAAAACAATAACCAAATAGCTGCGCGAAATATTTTAACCGAAGTGACAGCTAAAATCCCTGCGCCTAATATGAAAGCAGAGATGGCGTAAAATAGGATAGATGAGACGTTCATTATTCGATTCCCTCCTTTATTTTAGATCCTGGTTTATTTAAAATTTTTGTCAATTTACTTCTATCAAAAACACTATGTTCAAAATTAGGCACCATTTTAATGGCGTCACTAGGACATGCAGTTATACATAAGTTACAAAGGGTGCACATTTCTAATCGGTAAATAAAAGCATCGATCGCTTTTTTCTTTTTGCCTTCAGGTGTAATATCGAATTTCGTAATAATCTTAATGGTTCCATTAGGGCAGGCTAATTCACAGGCAGTGCAACCCGTACAAGTGTGTTCGTTATTATCGTCGTGAGGCATCACGACTTCCCCTTTAAAACGATCGGCTAACTTTAAAGTAGCACGATTATCAGGGTATTGCTCTGTGATAATTTCTTTACTATGTGTAAAATAGTATCCTGTTTTACGCATGCCCTTTAAAAGAGAAGCAACGCCATTGTAAACATCGGATATATAGTCTTTCAAAAACATTGTCTAATTCATTTAATGTTTAAAAATGCCAACCCATTATTGCCACCACGGTTACTAATAAAAGGTTAAACAAGCTTATAGGTAATAAGTATTTCCATTCTAAGTTTAATAATTGATCAACACGCAAACGAGGGAAAGTCCATCTAAACCACATAATTAAAAATATCAAGAAAAAGGTTTTTCCCATAAACCAAATACTGGAAGGAATATAATCCATGATATGATTAAATGCTTCCCAGCTTCCAATATGAAACGGCATCCATCCTCCTAAAAAGAGGGTAGCTCCAATGGCACACACAATAAATATGTTAATGTACTCAGCTAAAAAGAATAACGCAAATTTCATTCCTGAATACTCAGTATGAAATCCTGCAGTTAGTTCTGACTCTGCTTCTGCTAAGTCAAATGGAGCACGATTTGTTTCGGCAGTGACCGCAATAATATATAACACAAAAGCAATCACCACGGGTATATGTCCTTTAAATAACCACCATCCATTTTCCTGTGCTGCAACAATTTCAGAAATTTGCAAACTACCTGTAAGTACAACAATTGTTAATACTGCAAAGCCTGCTGATAATTCATAGCTCACAATTTGTGCACCACTGCGCATAGCACCTAATAAGGAATATTTATTATTACTTGCCCAACCTGCCATTAATATGCCAATTACGGATAAGGAAGAAACGGATGAAATATATAACACACCAATATTAATATCCCATATTTGAAAGTTTTTTGCAAATGCAATGGGCGCTAATAATAACATAGCTACCATCATCACGACAAATGGTGCTAGGTTAAATAAAAATTTATCGGCAGTATCAGGCGTTAGGCCTTCCTTCATGATGAGCTTTAAGGTATCAGCAGCGGTTTGGAAAATACCACCTGGTCCTACACGATTTGGCCCAAGGCGAATTTGTATTCTTGCCGCTACTTTACGTTCTAATAATACCAATACCAATCCCAATACAGCAAATAAGGTAATACATAATAAAATCACAATCACACATTCAATGGCCAATGCAATGGTTGGATCAAACTTGGCTAATAACCAGTCCTGTGTTGTTTTTGTGATACTTTCTAAACTTAACATTTATATCTTTTTATGAGTATGATGTTATCTATCAATGTCAGGAATTACTAAATCTAAGGTTCCCATGGTGGCCATTAAATCTCCAATCATACTTCCTTTTGAAATATGATTTAAAACGGATAAGTTGGAAAAACCTGGTGAACGGAATTTAATTCTGTAGGGAGTGGTTCCACCTTCACTTACAATATAAACACCTAACTCACCTCGAGCAGTTTCAACTCGTTGGTAAAATTCACCCTTAGCTAATTTCAATACATTCTTAGTTTTTCCAACAAACTCTCCTTCAGGTATATTGTCAATTAATTGTTCAATAATGCGAATAGATTGATTCATTTCTTTTACACGCACTAAATATCTAGTAAAGGAGTCACCATCAGTTTCAATTACTTCATCAAACTCCACACGGTCGTATGCATCATAGGGAGCGATTTTTCTCATATCACAACTCACACCACTTGCTCTTGCTACAGGTCCAGTACAACCATAGGAGATGGCATCTTCAGCTGTCAACACACCAACGCCTTTTGTACGACTTTGGAATATCACGTTGCCTGTTACTAAGTCCTCGTATTCAGTTACTTTTTCTTTAAACTGTTTTATAAATGCCTTCACATTAGTTTGAAATGCTGGGTGTATGTCATACATCAAACCACCAGGAACAATATAATTCATAGTAAGACGAGCACCACAAGTATCCTCCATGATATCGGTAATCATTTCACGTTCTCTAAAGGCATAAAAGAAAGGCGTAAATGCACCTAAGTCCATTGCCATGGCTCCAATCCATAATTCATGAGAAGCAATACGTGTTAATTCATTCAAAATAGTTCTAACCACTTTTGCCCGCTCAGGTACTTCAATTTGCATTCCTTTTTCAACCAATAAGGCGCAAGCTGTATTATTAATATGAGACGATAAATAATCCATTCGGCTTGTCACGTAAATAAATTGACGATAAGTTAAACGCTCGCACATTTTTTCAATCGAGCGGTGGATATAACCTAAATGGGGTTCAATTTTTTTAATCGTTTCTCCATTGAGTGTTACCACCAAATGCAATACACCATGTGTTGCAGGGTGTTGAGGCCCCATGTTTATAACCAGTTCCCCATCGGGACCAAGTTCAGTAGTGTCTTTTATAATTTCAGTTTCATTATACATGGGTCAATTATAATTTTATCATGTTGATAGGATCTTCAAAATCTTTTCTCAAGGGATATCCTTTAAAGTCTTCCTCCAAAATTAATTTTCTTAAATCCGGATGGTTTAAAAATTGCACCCCAAACATTTCAAACACTTCACGTTCATGAAATTCAGCTGTACGCCAAATATCACAAACGGTTTCTATTTCAGGAGTTGTTCTATCAACATTTGCTTTAAGGACAATATTCATAGTTCGATCCTTTGAAGAAGTTAAGTGATATACCATGGTCAAATGCGTTTCATAATCAACGCAGGTTAAACAAAATAAAAAATCCAATTGTATGGGCTGCCCATTTAAGGAAGTAGCCAATGATTTTAGTTGTTTTGATTCCACCAAAATATTTAACCACTCGCCCGTTTCATCAAAACTAGCTGTTGGTATATGTCCAGTTATATATTCTTTGATTGCTTCGTTCGTCATAGGTTATTCAGTATCGTTATGTTATATATAATTCAATATATTATAATGGTTGTCCTTTAAATTCAACTCTGATTTGATCCCTTGTCATACCCATTTTGATTTTTTCTTGTAAAGAAATTAAAGAGTGCAATAAAGCTTCAGGCCTTGGAGGGCAACCAGGAATATAGACATCAACAGGAATAATATGATCAGCACCTTTTACAACCGAATAGGTGTTGTAAAAAAAAGGGCCTCCACTAATAGCACAAGCACCCATTGCTATCACATATTTAGGATCGGCCATTTGATCATACAAGCGTTTTAATACAGGAGCCATTTTATTGACAATAGTACCTGCTATAATAATAACGTCGGCCTGACGAGGAGAGGCTCTTGCCACTTCAAAGCCAAAACGAGAAAAATCATATTTGGCCGATGCAGTTGACATCATTTCAATACCACAACAACTTGTTGCGAATGATAATGGCCATAAAGAATTGCTTCGGGCCCAATTTATAACACTATCAAAAGTGCTTACAACAATTCCACCGCCTGGTGTTTCGTGGATAATACCCGGAAATGGGGGATTACCCGCAATGTTTTCGTTTAACTCCATTTTAGTGCACCTTTTTTATGAGCATATAAAAAGCCCATGAATAAAATAAATATGAATACGATAATTTCAATAAGAGCGACCATACCCACTTTTTTTACCACCACGGCCCATGGGTACATAAAAACTAACTCCACATCAAAAATTAAAAATAATAAGGCGAATAAATAATACCCTACATTAAATTGATGCCAAGGGGAGGTGTTGGTTGGAATACCACACTCGTAGGCTTGACCTTTTTGAGGATTCTTCGACCCTTTCACTAATATTTTCCCAACTATAATACCACCAGCGGAAAAGGCGATTGCTGCAATGAGCAAGGCCAATAAGGAAATAGAGCCCATAAGCTGTAAATTATTGTGTGTCCTAAATTACGAATAAAAATGAGAAAAGGTTCGATTTGTCAATGAAAGAATTACACTCATTTCTCTCGTTTTTACACCGTTTCTAGTATTAGTAACCTGTTTTTAATAGAGCTTTAAAACCCACCGAAGCACTTTTGAATTACAAAGGATCAAAGGATCGATTTGATTATGGGACAGTGATGGATTTAGTGACTCCTCCAAGTACTGGTTCAAATTGGACGGATTTAAGTGGCTATGGAAATCATGGAACTTTAGTGGGTACGCCCACTTATGTTTCTACCCTTGGGGGTGGATATACCACTGGGTCTGGTCAATATATTTCCACGAATTATAATGTATCGAATAATTTTACCATTTCAATTGTTGCAAAGCTTAATGCTTCGTCCTTTTGGGCCACCTTATGGGGTAATGATTCTTATTCGAGTAATTATGGTTACTTGGCTTATTTTTTATCTTCAACTGGCATTAATATTGGTCCTCCTTCATCTAGTCAGTATTATGCTTTTACAGGTGTAAGTACTGTACATTTTTATGACTTTGTGTTTAGTGGAACCAGCCTCACAGTTTATCAGGATGGAGTTAGCTTAGGTACAACTACTATATCCCTGCCTAATGCGTTAGCAACTGGTGGCTTGTATTTTGGTGCAAGGCATAATAATGCAGGTACTAGTTATACCGATGTTTGTCCAGGAACCTATTATAATATGCGGGTATATAGAAGGCCATTATTAGCTTCAGAAATTTCATCTATTTATAATGGAATGAAAGCAACCTATGGACTATAAATTAAAAAGAAACGATAGGATATTTTTGTCCTGGGATACTTATTAATTTTGCATCTATTTTAAATACTTCTTGAATCAATTCGGGGGTGATAATTTCAATGGGGTTGCCATTAGCAATTAAATTACCATTTTGTAAAAAATATACTTTGTCTGAAAAGGCAAGAGCCCAATTAATATCATGTACAATCATGATCACTGCAATGTCTTCACTGATTATTGACCGAATGGTTTGTAATAAATATTTTTGGTATTGAATATCTAAGTTATTTAAAGGCTCATCTAAAAATAAGTATCGGTTATTGTTTTTTGATTTTTCCCATACTTGAGCTAATACACGTGCAAACTGAACTCTTTGTTGTTCACCGCCACTCAGTGTATTGAAATCTCTATTTTTCAAATGCGTTATTGCTAATTGATCAATGACTGCATGAATGATATCGTAATCTTTTTTTGTTGCTTGATATTCATAATGAGGGTAACGTCCCATTTGAATTAATTCAATTGCTTTTATGGGAAAAGGGATATTATTTTGTTGACTTAAATAACTTCTAAATGTTGCTAAGGTTGCGGTATTTATTTCATTTAATGCCATATCATCATACCATACCAATCCGTTGAAATTTTCAATTTGTCCACTTGCAATTTTCAATAAAGATGTTTTACCAGATCCATTAGGGCCAAGTATCATATGCAACTCCCCAGGCGCAAAATTTACGTTTATGGAGTTCAATATATGGTTACTTCCAATTGTATAATTTATGTTTTGAAGTTTAAGCATCTGCTTTTAAGAATAGGTTTTTCTTCAATAATAAAATAAAAATAGGAGCACCCACTAATGAGGTAATGATACCAATAGGGATTTCTGAAGGCGCTAATAATAACCTAGCAACTAAATCAGCCATCAATAAAACTGAGGCGCCAATGATCATGGAGGCAGGCAATAATTTTTTATGATCACTACCTACAAATTGTCTTACAATATGAGGAACAATCAAACCAACAAAACCAATGACTCCCACAAAAGAAGTAACGATGGCTACCATTAGGGTGTTTATTAATAATATTTTTCTTCTAAATTTTTTTATGTTAATGCCTAAATACAATGCCTCATCCTCTCCAAGTAATAATGCATTTAATGGTTTTATAAACTTAAAAATAGATAGAATAACTATTATAAGAAGTGAAAACACAATTAAAACTTGCTGCCAATTGGCACCAGAAAAAGTACCTAAGTTCCAAAAATTAATACTTCTTGCTTGTGGATCTCTGGCGATATAAGTCATGAAGCCCATACCACTTAAACCCATTGAATTTATAGCAAGACCTACTAATAAAATAGACAAGACATTTGTTTTTTGTTGACTTTTTGAAATTGCATATACTATATAGGTAGCAACAAGGGCACCCGTAAAAGCAAATAAAGGGACCAGCAAAGGTCCTATTAATGATTTCCATTCAATTGGGATATAAGCTGCTAATACAAAAACAATGGAAGCTCCAAAAGCTGCACCAGCACTAGTGCCGATTATGCCAGGTTCTACTAATGGATTTCTAAATAAGCCTTGCATGAAAACGCCTGATACAGCTAAAATGGCACCCGAAAACATACATAAAATAACTCTAGGTAATCTTATTTGTAAAAAAACACCTTCATATATTGATGAAGGTGTTTTTCCCTGAAAAAAATGTTGAACAGCTTCCACCATTTGCTTATTTGTTATGTTTACAGCACCCCATTGAATGGAAGCTATTATAATCAAACAAAGCAAAATGCTTGAAATAATGTATATCGCATTTTTTTTATTTAACATTTTTAAAACGATGTAATTGTTTCATTAATGATAAAATATTGTTGCCGGATCTAGGTCCGAAATAAACCAAGTCGTGTTCTTCAAAACGGATTATGTTTTTATTTTTTCCTGCATTTGTTAATGCAACTCCTGGCACACCTGCAATAAATTGATCCATACCACCCATTTGATCAAAACCAAAATCTGTTGCAATAATTACATCTGGATTTGCAGTTGCAATGGCTTCTGCTGATAATTGTTTTGCGCCCTTGGCATCATATAAAGCTGTTTCTCCTCCAGCTAATTCAATCATTTTATCGCCCACACCATGTCGTCCACTCATGACAAAATAAATATTACTTGCGCGTCCAAAATGAATAATCATCACTTTTGGCTTTTTAGTAATATTAAGTGCTTTCAATGAATCCGCAGCTGCATTAATGGATGCGTTCATTTCTTTAATAATAGAGTCTGCTTTTGCAGGCACTCCATAAAAGTTGGCTAACTCTTTTAAAGTTAATTTTGCACTGTCAATGGTGTTTGCAGATCCAAATGTTTTTATATTTAATCCTACTTTAGTGATTTGAGGAATGACGGTTTCAGGGCCTATATCATTGCTGTGAATTACTAAATCGGGTGTCATTGCAATAATTCCTTCTGGGCTTAATGCTCTATGGTATCCAACTGTTTTTAAAAGTCTAGCACTATCAGGATAAGTGCTACTTAAATCAACTGCCACCAATGTTTTGCCTTGACCAAGTGCATAAACCATTTCAGTTAAATGTTTTGATACACAAACAATACGCATATTTCCTGGTGTTTTTTCTTCCTTATTTGAAAAGCGACCACAAGCAGCAAGAACAATGCTAGTAATAACTATAAAAATGAGTTTTTTCATATTTTAAATTTAATGTATTTAGAAGGTATATTTTAAATTAACACCGCCAAATACCATTGCATTTTTGGGAGCAGGTAAATAAGCGTCAGGTAATTGATTGGCAAAAACCATAATATAATACTTGGTATTTGTCATATTCGTTGCTCCTAAATAAGCGTCCACACTAAAATGTTTGTCTATTAATGAACTGAAGCCAATTTTACCATTTAATAAACTATAACTGGTTGTATAAAAATCATTTAATCCACTAATAGGCGTTTTGTCTTTATAGTTGTAAGTCAAATTTGCATAGAATCCACCTTTGAATTGCATATCTAATCCAGCATTGACGATCCATTTAGGTACACCCGCTACTTGTTTGCCGGTATAATTTTCAATACTTGTAACCGATTTTTGAATGGTGAAATTATTGGCATAACTAAAATCACTTTTTGTGAAATTTGCAAATGGGCTTACTAATTTTAGGAAGCCTACATTCTTATTTATTAAATTATACTTAATCATACCTTCAACACCAAAATGTCTTTGTTCGCCGCCATTAACTACATAAGAATATAATGTAGTTGATTTAGATGCAGGAGAAACTACTGAAATGGCAGTCATTTTATGATCAAATACGGTATGGAAATAAGCAAATTCATATATTAATTTATTTTCAAAGATTTGACCTTTCGTTCCAAATTCTTTTTGCGTACCTACTTCAGGAACTAATGTTTCATTCACTCTACCCGTTGCTGGAGTAGCAGGAGTGGTAACGGCAGGTGTTGTTATATAGAAATAAGAACTAACGGGTGCCTTATAGGCTTTACTGTAAGAGGCATACAAAGAAATATGTTTGTTGATTATTTTATTTATGGCAAAATGAGGTGATACCATTCCTGTGTATTCTTTTTCAAATCTAGCAGGTCGAGTTATCAAAGCAGGATTGAATCTATCATTCAATGTAATTTTCATATTGCTTGAACCTATACCTGCAGTAACAGAAATATCCTTTGGTAAACTTAATGTCCATTCTGAAAATAAAGACGATGTGGTACTTACTGAGTTTAGATCTGAAGTTGTTGCATTCAATACCCAATATGGATTTACATCATATTTCCAAACACTTGCAGTATCGGTTGGATTTTGTTTCATATTATATCCAACAACATGGGCATCTTGTCTTTGAGATTCAATACCCGTAATGCCAGAAAGCTTTATTTTATCATTTAATTCAAATTTGGAATCAAGGGTTGCTCTAATACCATAATTTCCTGTTGCTTTTTCAGTCCAGCCAGCAGCAGAACTTGCATTGCTTGTAAAACTCGTGCCATAAAATGTTGTATTACTTGTTAAGTGTTGATTTAATTTATAGCTATTAGTGATACCTGCTCTAAAAGTAATCACATTGCTATGACCGTCTCTTTTTATGTAATCAATATTTCCAGTATAATCATTGTTGTCATATTGTGTTATCGTTAATTCACCAGCACGTTGATCATAACTATTACTATATCCAAAATAGGTACTCACGGTTTGTTTTTCACTAGGATTGTATACATTAACTAAATTAGCATAATCTTTTTTGGATGCATTATGAATAGTGAACCCTTCTACTTCTTGATGACCATAATTTACTAATAATGAAGAGTTGTTGTTTGCAGTTTGGAAAGTAGTTGTATTTCTTTTTAAACCATAATTACCTGTAATCAATTCCTGCCCAATACTTGTTTTTCCTTTTTCAGGCTGAATGGTTTTTAAATTAATGGCACCTGCAATAGCCAATCCATATAATGAACCAGCAGGGCCTTTTACAATTTCTGCTGAGCCTATTGAGCCAAAATCAATATCATCCATTGTCGTGATACCTTCAGCGTCAGTCACAGGAATGCCATTTAAATACACTTTTGAACCTTGGCCGTCAAAATTACTACTAGCTCCGTTTTTACCTCTTACGCCATTCCCATATCCTCGAATATTAAATTGTTGCCCACCACCAACGGATCTTCTAGCCATTTGAACGCCTGGTACATTTGTTTGTATCGCATCATCAAAAAATAGACCCGTTCCTCTTTTGATATCTGTTTGATTTAAGTTTGTAATGGCAGCCGGCTGATATAATAATGTTTTATTACTATTAGATGAATTTGAAACTTCTACTTCATCCAATGTTAAAACGGAAGGCGTTAAATAAATAACAAAACTAGCATTACAATTTTTATTATTTTCAATTTTAGTTTCATATCCAACAAAACTAACTTTAATGACTTCTTTTCCTGTGCACTGAAAATTGAAATATCCATTATTATCTGTAGTATTTTTTTTATCAGCTATTGTGATACTAGCGCCGACCAAAGGTTTTTTTGTAAACACATCAAGCAACTGTCCTTTTATATTTTGTTGTGCAAATGCATTTGTAATAGTTATAAATAATAACATTACATTCAGTAATATACTTTTCATTTTTTTATTTTAATTATACACCTGTGAATTTCCCTTATTTAAACCAATAGGGATTTTGAATTGTAGCAATAAAAAATTGTAATTTTTAATCAGATTAATAAAGCTTAATTAAAAATTATGCTAAGTATTGGGGTGGGCGACCTTCCACTTTTAAGTAAATCGAAGAGATGTTATTTTTAAACAATAGCAGATGGTCATTTGATATTAAAATGGCAGCTTTTTTTTCTATATTATTTGGCAATTCACATTCTATACTAATATATTTTAATTCAATTTTATTTTTTTGATGATTGTCCTTTGTATTTTTTTGAATCCAATTATTATATAATAGCAATAAACTACTTTCTTTATTATCGTTTATGCAATAATACACTAGTTTATGATTAATTTCTTGTGACTTAATCACATCATACATCTGTCCTGACAATTCAAATTCGGAATTTTTCTCTTCCCAATTAATATTGGGATTATCAGCTATTTTTTCGACTAAATCGTCTACAATAAGTGCTTTTAAATGTTGCTTTACAATATTTTTTGCATTCCATTTAGCTAAGTTAAAAACTAAATGATGTCCTATTTGACTCATTATAAATAGGCTCAACAAAAAAATGGCAATTACTCTTTTCAAAAACAATGTTGATTTGATGCAATTTAATGAAAATATATATTCTTTTTAACGTTTTAAAGCGCCTACATTACTCGAGAATATTTTAACGGCGATTGCTAATAAAATAACACCAAAAAATTTACGAACTGCTAGTAAGCCTCCGGGCCCTAGCAGTTTTTCTATTATATTCAATGATTTCAATACAGCAAAGACAATAATAAGGTTTACTAAAATACCTAATAGTATATAAATTTCTTCAAAGTTGGCTTTGAGCGACATAATCGTTGTTAGCGTTCCACTTCCAGCAATTATTGGGAAAGCAATGGGAACAACTGATCCTGAATGTCCGTTTTTATCTCCTTTAAATATTTCATGTCCTAATACCATTTCTAAGCCTAATAGGAATATCACAATAGAGCCGCCCACCGCGAATGACTTTACATCCAATCCTAGTACACTTAAAAAGGGTTTACCCAAAAATAAAAAGGCGACCATTAAACCACCTGATATTAAAGTTACTTGTACTGATTTAATGACTCCAGATTTTTCCTTCATAGCAATTAGTAAAGGAATTGATCCCACAATATCAATTACGGCAAACAATGTGAAAATGACAGTTACTAATTCGCTAAAATGAAATTCCATAAAAAAAGCTTTGTATGAAGATACAAAGCTTTTTTTATTAAGGGATCCCAAGTTCCATTAATGAAGTCTAAATCCAACTTGCATGGTCCTTCCCATCGTATTATAACCATATATTTCTTGAAATTTATCTTGAAATATATTTTGCAGATCTACAAAAAAGCTAAGCCACTTATTTTCTTGGTATTGAACATGCGCATTTACTAAAGTATAGTAATCTAGTTTTACGTCAGGTGTTGCATAACCGCCAACATCATTGCGGCTACTTATATATCTGCCTGAAATGGAAGCTTCCCATTTTTTGTAACCAATATTGTATTGCAATTGCAAGCTATGCTTTGGTCTTTTTAATAAGTAATTATAAGTAATCGTATCTATGGTGGTCACTCTGTTTTGATTGGTTTCTTGTCCATTTAATAAGGTATAGTTTACGCTTACCCATTGATGATGTGGTAAACGATGACTCAATTCTACTTCCAATCCATTTACTTTTTGCTTGATGAAATTAAAAAAGTTGTAATCAATGTAATTGTAATCAATACCGTTGTTAATGGTTCTGTTAAAATAAACCACCCTAGCATCAACTGGAGCAGATCTATAATCAACTCCAACTTCAGTATTTACAGAGGTTTCTGCTTTTAATTTTGTGTTATAACTAATTTGGTATAAGCTAGGTGCTTTAAAGCCTGATGAAATACTGGAAATAATGCGTAAGCCTGGTTTTACGACATAAGAAGGACTTATTGTAAAGGTTTGATTGTCACCATAACGGGAATGATGGTTGTATCTTGTGCCCAATTCTAGCAACCATTTTTTAGAAGCGTCATTGATGATTAATGAACCGTATACTGCATTTTGAAATTGGAAAGTATCTTTGAAATTTTCGTTATAGGGGCCATATTCACTAATGCTAGCGTAGGTTTGATTGTAGGATCCATATCTAAAATCTGTCCCTATAATCCATTGTGCATTTTGACCCATTGATTTAGCTAAAAAGGCATCTGCGAAATGCGTTTTGCCAACATATTGATTGTTCTCATATTTGATATATTGCTTGTCAACACTATCATTTAAATAACTTCGTTCTTGGGTAGTGTATTGATATTGAAACTGAAAAACCGTTTTATCTTTTTTATATTTTAATTGTAAGCCTGACATAGTGGTTGCATTGTTAAAATATTCGTCCTTATCATCTTTAAAGGCGCCGTAATCAATATTTGCTTTATAAGCTGTTTTGCGTGTATTTGCTTGTACTGACCACTGGTCGTTCATTTTATAATTCAACTTCGTAAACCAACTATTGTTTTTATATCCGTCTAAATCAAAATTACCTGCATTGTTTTTATCAGTGGCCGATGAAAATCCATTTGCTTTTTGATTTTCAAAACCTGCTGTATAATTTATTTTAGCAAGTACACCATTTACGGCAAGTTGATTTGTTTTGGTACCATAGGTTCCCGCACTGGCACCTACAGTAAGAAAACTACCCGCGTTTTTCTTGGTAATGATATTAATAACGCCACCAATAGCATCTGATCCATAAAGCGTACTTTGAGAACCTTTTAAAATTTCTATTCTTTCAATTTGTGCTAATGGAACAAGGTTCAAATCAAATTCATTGCTAATCATAGAAGGATCGCCAACAGGTGCACCGTCAACTAAAATTAAAGTACGACCGCTAGAGGCCCCGCGCATATAAATACTGGGTACTGTACCTGCATTACTTAAAGCGCCTGGTAAATACAAGCCGGCCTGTTCACTTAATACCTGTGCAATGGTTTGACCAGCATGTGCGTTTAATTGTGTTGCGTTGATAATTGTAACTACTTTGCCAGTTGTATTTTGTTTCTGCTCTATTTTATTGGCAGTTACAATTACATCGTCTAAAGTGCTAGCAGTTTTTTCAACAACGTTTTTTGGCGAAGATTTGTTAGAAAGGGTATCTTTTTGCCCAAAGAGAAGGGCGGTAGCTATTAAGCCGACCGAGAGCGTGATTAATTTTTTGCTCATTGTTTTGTTTTTGTTGGTTAACAATGAGCTTCCTGGAAAAAAGAACCATAATTGACTGTTGGGAAAAATATAGTTTACATTAAAGTAAGACCATTTGCTTTTTCAACAATGTTTTACAATCCTGCTTTTTACCCGAAAGCTGTTGGTTATAAATTAACTAGGCAGGTCTTCTGGCTTGTTCTTTTAAATTGCATCCTTCCCAAATTGCTTCAGTGGATTATTGCAATTCGTTGCTAACAACGATAAACTTACAGCTACGGGAATAGCTCCAGCATTTACTGGATTCCCTTTTAATCATTTACATGAACCTAATTTCAGTACAAACTTATTGCTTAATTATGGCCCGCTTTATTTTAATTATTAACGCTTTGTTGAAAACTAGCCAACATTTTATATATTTAACCTTAACAAATATTTGGATAATATTCACGTTAATTAAATAATTGGGATTAAAAAAAGCACAATGAAGCAAAAGCAAGCTATAAATTTTTTCAGCCTTACAATGATTGTAATAAGCTTAGTGATTGGTATGGGTATTTTTAAAACACCTGCAACGATTGCTGCTAAGTCTGGAACCACCTTTATATTTTTCGCTGCATGGATTATTGGTGGCGTGGTTGCCTTATTTGGGGCACTTACTTATGCTGAAATTGGACAACGTTTGCCGGTGATGGGTGGATATTATAAAGTATTTGCGCATTGTTATCATCCCGGTGTAGGTTTTACCATTAACGTACTTATATTAATTAGCAATGCAGCTTCGCTTGCGGTGGTTGCTTTAATTGGAGCTGACTATGTAAGTGATTTATTGTTTGGATACCCTTCAAGTACTTTTTTTAATGTTTGTGTTGCTTCCATGTCCGTTGGTCTTTTTTACATTGTTAATTTATTGGGTTTGAAAACTAGTAGTAGAACACAAAATGTTTTAATGATTGTAAAAATCAGCTTAATACTTTTATTAATTTCTTCCTTCTTTAAAGGAGTAACAGTGCCAATACATGGTGTGAATGAAGGGGAAATAAGAGTCTACAATGGAGAAAATGGGGGTCTATTACTTTTAGTTAGTTTGGTGTCTGTTTTCTTTACTTATGGCGGCTATCAACAGACAATCAATTTTGGATCGGAAGTAAAATCAGCTAAAACAATGCAAAGGGGTATTGTGCTAGGAATTTTTATTGTTTTGTTTTTATACCTAGCTATTAATTACACCTATATTAAAGTTATTGGGTTTGATCAAATGAAAAATGCTAATGCGATTGGTTCTCTATTATTTGAAGCATGGTTTGGAACTTATGGAGCAAAGGTGTTTGACTTTGCTATGGTATTAAGTGTGCTTGCCTATGTGAATGTAATTTTGATGAGTAATCCACGTGTGATGTTTGCGATGAGTGAGGATAAAGTATTACCTAAAATATTTCAATCAAAACATCCTAAAACCGATGCCTTGGTGCCAGGGTTGACAGTGTTTGCGATTACTACTATTTTAGTAACCTTTTTTGGTAAGGGGGTAGACGATGTTTTAAGTTTTAGTATCTTTTTAGATTGCATGGGAATGAGTACTTCAGCAGCAACCTTATTTATTTTAAGACGCAAAGGACAAGGAGATGCATCCGTTACGGGTGCTTTAAAAAAGTGGACCCCAATTTTAGCAGGCATTTTTGTTTTGTCATATGCTTTTGTAGCGGTTGCGGTTGTGATAGATAAACCTTATGCTGCATTGACTGCAGTTGCGCTTATCATTATAGTGCTGATATTGTACAGGCTTTTTTACTATAAAAAGTCAAGTGCAATTGCTAATTAGCAATTTATCTAAGCCTTTTATCTATCAAAAAATGCATTTAAGAATCATGCTTTTCCGTTTGTCTAAAAATTAGACAAGTAGGTTATTATGACTTACTTTTGTAATGTAAAAATTGCTCGATAAACTAAACACATGAAATACATATTATTTTTATTATTAATAATTTTTTCAATATCCTCAAGTGCTCAAAATCCTGCTAAATGGGATTTAAAGACTTGTATTGAATATGCTATTGAGCACAATATATCGGTACAACAAGCTGATATTCAATCACGTATAGCAAAATTACAAGCTGAATTAGCAAAGTCAAATCAATTGCCTACTATTAATGGTTCAACTGGAATGGGTTTAAGGTTAGGTAGGTCTATTGATCCTACTACAAATGGATTTACAAATACACAGTTTTTGTACAATAATTTTGGCCTAAATGGGGGTATTCAAATTTTTAACGCAGGTAGATTGACCAACACAGCAGCAGCTTCAAATTTTAGTTGGCTAGCATCTGAGGCTGATAAATTCAATGCAGTTAATGATGTATCCCTTAGTGTGGCCACTTTTTATTTACAAGTATTATCTGCTATTGAGCAAACTGAAATTTCAAAAATTCAAATAAGTCAAACCAAACAACAATTAGCGGCAACGAAAAAAAGAGTTGAGGTAGGTTTATTGCCTGAATTAAATTTATTAGAATTGGAAACGCAATTAGCAAATGATAGTAGTACCTATATTTCTGCAAACGCCAATATTGAACAAACTAAAATGCAATTGAAGGCACTTTTAAATTTAGATGCAAGCCAACCTTTTGACATACAAGTTCAATCGGTTGATGACATTAAATTACAATCCTTTGCCGATTTACAACCTGATTACGTTTATAATGTTGCTGCTCAAAATTTACCAAGTGTAAAAGCGGCAGACCTAAGAGTAAAAGCAGCTTCCAAAAATGAGTTAGTTGCAAAATCAGGGTTTTATCCAAGCTTAAGTTTTGGATATAACTTAAGTTCTAACTTTTCAAATGTTTTTAATTATATAAGTGGATATAATTTAACTGGATTAAGTACACCTAATGCAGCAACACCTTTTGTTACCGTAAGTAATGCAAAATATTATATTCAAAGCCCAGTATACTCACCTACAACGACTAAGCGAAATTGGGGAAATATTTGGAATGGATGGAGTAATCAAGTAAATAATAATTTTGGACAAAGCTTTGGACTTCAAATGTCCATACCTATTTTTAATGGTAATCAATCTAAAATCAATTATCAACAAGCAAAGTTAAATTATCGCAATGCTAATTTGCAAAAAGAAAACACGAACCTTAAGCTAAAGCAAGATATTTATACTGCCTATAATAATGCCGTTGTTGCTTTTAATAAGTTAGCGGCCAATCAAAAAGCATTAGCGGCTGCTGAAAAAACTTTTGCTTTTGCAACCAAAAGATATGATTTAGGTTTACTAGGAACTATCGAACTACTTAATAATCAAAATAATTATCTAAAAGCAAAAGTGAATTATAAATCAGCTCAATACGAATATGTGTTTAGAATTAAGTTACTTGAATTTTATAAAGGGGAGTCTTTGTCCTTATAACATTATAAAAAACGTTACAATAAATAAATAGAGAAATATGAATAAGAAATTAATTTGGGTACTTGTAGGATTGGCTGCTATCATTATCCTGTTAGTTGGATTAAAAAAAGCAGGGATAATTGGTAAGGAAACTGGAGAGGAAGTAACTTCTGAAAAAGTTCAATTACGTACCATTACAGAATCTGTAAATGCTAGTGGTAAAGTATATCCTGAAATTGAAGTAAAGGTAAGCCCAGATATTTCTGGCGAGATTGTAAATTTATTTGTAGAAGAAGGTGATAAAGTAACTAAAGGACAGGTGCTGGCAAAAATTTACGCTGATATTTATTCAACGCAAAAAGACCAAGCCACAGCCAACGTTAATCAGTTTCAAGCTCAATACGAAAATATTAAAGCTTCCTTAAGTGGCTTAAAAACTAGTTACGAGAATACAAAAACTACTTATGAACGATATAAGAAGTTATTGGATGATAAAATAGTTTCAAGATCAGAACTTGAACAAACTGAACAAAGTTACCGTTCAGCAGAATCTAGTTATTTAGGTGCATTGCAAACAATAAAAAGTGGAGCTGCTCAAATTCAGGGTGTAAGAGCCCAATTATCACGTGCTGAAAAAGATTTAGCTCGTACCACTATTACCGCACCAATGGATGGTATTGTTAGTTCAATGAGTGTTAAGAAAGGTGAACGTGTAGTTGGTACAGCACAAATGGCGGGTACTGAAATGATGCGCGTGGCAGATACGAAAAGTATAGAAGTTAGAGTTGATGTTGGAGAAAATGATATTACAAAAGTTAAAATTGGTGACACCGCTTTAGTGGAAGTCGATGCATACAATAATAGAAAATTTAAGGGCATTGTTTATAAAATTGCAAACCCAGTTTCTGCATTGGCTACATCTGCTTCATCAAGCGCCGAAGTTGCTAATTACAAAGTACATATCAGATTAGAGCCTTCAAGCTATGAGGACTTAATTAAAGAAAACAGTAAATTCCCATTCCGTCCAGGTATGACAGCAAGTGCTGATATTCAAACTAAATCTAAATTGAACGTAATTTCAATACCATTAAACGCAGTTACAACAAGAGACAAAGAAGGCAATGGTAAGGATACAAAAGTGACTACAAAAACGGATGAAAAAAATTCTGCACCTTCAGAGAACAAAGATGATGATATTAACGAAGTTGTATTTGTATTGCAAAAGGATAGCAAAGTGAAAATGGTAAAAGTTAAAACTGAGATCCAAGACCTTAATTATATTGAAGTAGTTGGGTTAAAAGTAGGTGAGGAGGTAATTACAGGTCCATATAGTACGGTGAGTAAGCTTTTAAAGGACGGAAGTTTAGTGAAAATTGTATCAAAGGATAAATTATATGAAGAGAAAAAATAAATGCTCATAAAAAAGCAAGAAAAAGGAGTGTACTTAATTGATACACTCCTTTTTTTATGATTTCGTATCTTTGAAATATGAGTACACAAAAAATAGGAATCATTGGAAGTGGAAGCTGGGCTACTGCTATTGCAAAAATTGTCACAGATAATGGTCATTCCATTAATTGGTGGGTTAGAAAAGCTGAGCATATAAATTATTTTCAGAAACGTCACCATAATCCACAATATTTAAGAAATGCTTATTTTGATGTTACAAAAATTCAGTTTTCCGAAGATGTAAAAAAAGTGGTCGAAAATTCAGATATCATCGTTATTGCAGTTCCCTCCATATATGTAGAAACTTCATTAAAGGAATTGGATGCAAATATACTAAAAGGTAAAAAAGTAGTTTCGGCGGTGAAGGGTGTAATTCCTAAATTTAATATTTTATTAAATCAATATCTAGCTGATAAGTTTGAATTCCCTTTAGGCGACTATTATACTTTACTTGGGCCTAGTCATGCTGAAGAAGTTGCTGCTGAACAATTATCTTATTTAACTTTTTCGGGTATCCATATTGAACAAACAAATCAAGTTGCTGCTTATTTTAAAAACGATTATATCAATACCGTTGTTAATGATGATATATTGGGTGTGCAATATGCAAGTATCGTAAAAAATATATTTGCATTAGGAGCGGGTATTGCGCATGGGTTAGAATATGGTGATAATTTTTTAAGTGTATATATTGCTAATGCTGCAAACGAAATGAGGCAATTGCTTAAAGCCATTATGATACAAAATGAACAAGTTTGTGATAAGGTAAATTATTCTGCTTCTGTGTATTTAGGTGATTTATTAGTGACTTGTTATTCACTGCATAGTAGAAACAGAACTTTTGGTAATATGATTGGCAAGGGCTATTCAGTCCGTGCTGCCGAGTTAGAAATGAACATGGTTGCTGAAGGATACAATGCATGTAAATGTATTGTGGCTATTAATGAAAATTTAAATGCACCGATACCCATAATACAATCAATTTATAAAATTTTGTGGGAAGGAGCTGAGCCTAAAGCGGCATTCAAAGAAATTGAACTGATCCTAATTTAAGGGGTTATAAAAAAATCACTTGCAATTCCATCGGCAAGAAATCTTGCATTTTTGGAAATCGTAAAACCAAGTTGCGTATTTAGTAATTGACCATTATGATTGAATTGCTCCTTAACTTTTAAAGTGTGTGAAAGGTAGGCGTCTCCAAAGCGGTTTTTAATTTCTTCAAGTTCAACACCAGCTGATAGTCTTAGCGAAATCATCATATATTCGTTATAGCTTGTTACTGTTTCCAAATTTTCAATTTCAAAAGGAATAATACCTTTGTTAATATTTTGAATATATAAGATGTTGTTGGCAATATTCCACTGTCTTGAATGAACATTGTATGAGTGCGCAGAGGGACCTAATCCTAAATAGGGAACTCCTTTCCAGTAATTACTATTGTGTTTGCTTTGATGACCAGGTTTTGCGAAATTTGAAATTTCATAATGTTCAAATCCATTTTTTTCTAGCTGATCAACAATTATTTCAAAATGTAATGCTTGTTTGTTGGCATCTACATCTTGTATTTTTTTATTTTTAATGAGTGTGTGCAAAGCAGTTTTTTCTTCAACCGTTAACGCATAACAGGAAACATGCGGAATCTGATAAGTATTTAATATTTCAATATCATTTATCAGCGCTTCATTGGTTAAATGAGGGGTACCATAAATAAGGTCAATACTTAAATTGTTGATACCCGCTTTTATAGCATTTTCAATGGATTGATGGGATTGATTCGTATTGTGCGCTCTATTCATCCAATTAAGTGCTTCCTGTTGAAAACTTTGTATACCAATACTTAATCGATTAATACCTTGACTTGACCACATTTTTGTTTTTTCGATATTGATATCATCAGGATTCGCTTCCAATGTTATTTCAATGTTAGGTGAACTAACAAAATTTGCGTCAATGGCTTTTAAGATTTTATGCAATTGGGCTTCATTTAATAAAGAAGGAGTTCCGCCTCCAAAATAAATAGTTTGAACAGGTTGATGTAAATAATTTTGCTGCAATGACATTTCTTTCAATAAGGCATCTACAAAGTCATTTATGTGTTCAATTTGCGTAGAAAAATGAAAATTACAATAATGACAGGCTTTTTTACAAAAAGGGATATGAATATAAATACCTGACATAGTAATGCTTGTGTGTAACAAAGCTACTTATTAGTTACTAATTCTGAGTGAGTATACTTATTTTTGCATGAATGATATCAAATATTAGATACTTTTTAATTGGTTTTATTTGCCTTTTTGTAATTTCCATACATGGGCAAAATGCTGCAAAGCAGGTTCCCATGGATACTTCTAATATGAGGGTGGATAGTACAATGAAAAAAGATACTTTGTGGTTAAAGTATATATCTGTTGTGCCCATTAGTTATTTAAAAACGGATGCATGGTTTATCCAATCAATGCATTTAAATGCAACGGATACGAGTATTCATATTTTAAATGATTATCAAAGTTATTATGCTCAAAAAAATAATGCATTCCAATTGTATTTTGTAAATAATAAAAAAGTAAAAGGAGCGCAAATTATTTATAAAGTTGAACAGCGTTATTCGTTACCTGATAAAGACACATTATTTTACCTAATTATTTTCATTCTTTTATTATATGGTGTCATCAATAATTTATATCCTCAATATTATCCTAAACTATTTAGCCAGTTTAGCCAATCCTCTTTAAGAATGCTTCAAAACAGAGAGCAATTGGTTCAAAACACAATCGCCTCTTTAGCATCTAATATAAATTTTATTTTAAGTTTTTCATTAATGGCTACTTTGCTTATTTTTAAACAACATTTATTGCCTATATCTTTTTGGCAGGTATATTTTTACATTTGTGTTTTTTTTCTGGTATTGTATTTGTGTAAATATCTGACCTTGCAAATAGTAGGTTATATATTTAGTACTAAGGAACTAGTAGCAACTTATGTTTTTGTGGTATTTATGGTTAATAAGGTACTCGGTATTTTATTTGTTCCATTTATTTTATTAGTGGCTTTTTCAAAGCCTGTATTTAATTCATTTTCTATATTTGGTGCTGCCATTTTGACCTTATTATTATTTTTATACCGATATTTATTTTCATTAACGTCTGTTAGGAACAAATTACATATATCTTCCTTTCATTTTTTTCTATACCTTTGTGCATTCGAAATATTACCTCTTTTGATTTTGTATAAATTCATTGTGCAATTTTTCGGAGGAACTTTTTAAAGTTGAAAAGTGTAAAATGGCAAAAGAAACAAGTGTAGAAAAAAAAGCAGCGACTAGTAAGTCCATTAAAAAAATTCTTATTTCACAAGCTAAACCCGAAAGTGAAAGGTCTCCTTATTTTGACTTGGCAAGAAAATATAAGGTTGATTTACATTTTCATCCTTTAATCGAATTGGTTTCAATTCCAGCTAAGGAATTCAGGAAAACAAAAATCGAAATTGCCACTTATTCGGCTGTTATATTTACAAGTAAAAATGCCATTGATCATTTTTTCAGAACCTGTGACGAACTTAAAGTTAATGTAAGTCAAGAAACTAAATATTTTTGTATCACTGAGTCAGTCGCTTTATACTTACAAAAATTTATTATGTATCGAAAGCGTAAAGTTTTCTTTGGATCTGATGGCTCAAATAAAAAGTTATTTGATGTTTTAAACAAACATAAAAGCACTGAACGTTTTTTATATGTATGTAGCGAAAATCAGCAGGATAATGAAATCGTAAATTGGTTAAAGGACCATAGTTGCACTTTTGATTTAGCCTATATGTACCGTTCAGTAAGTAGTGACTTAAAAGTGGTATTTGATAAAAATGATTTTGATGTTATTTGTTTATTTACACCTAGTGGCTTAAGAAGTCTATATGAAAACAAGCCTAAGTTTGTTCAAAATGGTACGGCCATTTGTGCATTTGGCTCAAACACATGCAAAGCTGTGGAAGAAGCAGGACTTACTTTACACATCAAAGTTCCAAGCCCACAAACGCCTAGCATGATTGCTGGCTTAGATTTATATTTAAGTCAATTAACCAAAAAGAAATAATTTGCATTCCATGAATGCAACCCTAAAGTTTACCAATGAACTTATTAAGGAGACAAGTCCCTACTTGCTTCAACATGCACACAATCCAGTACATTGGAAAGCATGGTCTGCTTCCAATTTCACTTTAGCGGAACAACAAAATAAACCTATTTTATTAAGCATAGGTTATGCTGCCTGTCATTGGTGTCATGTGATGGAACGGGAAAGTTTTGAATCTGAGGAGGTTGCTGAATTTATGAATGCCCATTTTATTAACGTAAAAGTGGATAGGGAGGAGCGCCCTGATGTGGATCATTTATATATGGAAGCCCTTCAAGCTATGACGGGATCAGGTGGCTGGCCGTTAAATATTTTTTTATTACCGAATGGAAAACCATTTTATGGGGGCACCTATTTTCCGCCGATAGCAATCCAAAATAGGGCTTCTTGGATGGATACCTTAAAAGGCGTGCATCAAGCATTTGAAAATAATTACCATAAAATTGAGGAACAGGCAACTCATTTATCCAATCATTTAATAGGCAGCAATATAAAAAGTGCTTCAGAAAATAATCTTGATATAGCAAATAGAACTGTCGCTAGTAAGGATGAAATTGAAATCATTGCCAATAGAATTTTGCAGCATGCTGATAAGCAATGGGGAGGGTTTGGTAATGCACCAAAATTCCCACAAACTTTTTCGTTGCAAATGTTACTTAGACATTTCCATATTTTCAAGGATACAAATTCATTACAGCATGTTACTTTATCATTGGATCGGATGATACAAGGTGGTATATACGATCATTTAGGAGGAGGTTTTTCAAGGTATAGTACCGATAGTCAATGGCAAGCTCCACATTTTGAAAAAATGCTTTATGATAATGCACTTTTGATAAGTGTTTTGTCTGAAGCCTATCAGGTAACAAAAAAAGAATCCTATAAAATTGTCATTCAACAAACCATTCAATTTTTATATAGGGAGTTGTCCAATGATAATGGCGTTTTTTTTGCAGCATTGGATGCTGACAGCGAAGGAGTGGAAGGAAAGTTTTACACATGGGATTATGAAAGTTTACAAACCTTAATTCCGCAAAATAATTTTGAACAATTTTGCAACTACTATCAAATAAAAAAAGAAGGCAATTGGGAACATACCAATATTTTATGGACCCAAAATGATTTTTTAGAAAGTGAAACACCCGTATTTAAGGAAATTAAGAAGTTGTTATTGTCCATTCGTGATAAAAGAATAAGACCTTCAACAGATCATAAAATTATTTTATCATGGAATTGTTTAATGATTTCGGCTTTGTGTAAAGCGGGATTAGCATTGAGTGAAAAGGATTTAATAGAAAAAGCCGTGGAAGCCATGTCCTGGTTAGAAAAGAATATGTATCATGAGGAAGAAAAATATTTTTATCATGTACAAACAAGCGGGATCAATAGTAACTTTGCTTTTTTAGATGATTATGCCAGTTTAATTCAAGCTTATATTATTTTACAAGAAGTTACAGGAGACACCCAATATTTATATAAAGCAAAACATTGGACGGAATATGTTCAATTCAATTTCTTAGATGATGAAAAGGTGTTTTATTATTTCACGCCGTCTTATCAGGAGGATTTAGTGATTAGAAAAAAAGAAAATTACGATGGGGCACAACCAAGTGGAAATGCGATGATGTCATATAATTTGTTGTATTTAGCCAATATGTTCAATGTCCCAAATTGGACACAACAAGCGCAGCAAATGATTTTTGTTATGCGTAAAATGATACTGCAGTACCCATCATCATTTAGCATATGGGCTCAAAGTTTTACTTTAGTGGCCATGGGTTTTATTGAACTTGTTAGTATTGGTCCTAAGGCTAAAAATGACATTTTACCTCTTTTTTCTTCTTTTTTACCCTTCAAAATGGTTTTATTTTCAGCTGAACTTGATGATACCATATCCTTAACATATGGGAAAAAAGTTATTGATAATCAATACTTTATATGTCAAAATGGAAATTGTTTAGCCCCTTTTTCAAACCACAACGATTTTTTAACAAATATCAATCAACTAAATTCTTAATTTGCACCTCATAAAGGGTTAATTTTATTAACTTTATCCATACTTACAAGAGTAAGTGCATAAAACGTATAAAATAAAATTAAAATATTACAAATCTTGGCATGTCCAGTTTTGTTTTAAATAATAGTTATGGTTAAGAATTTGAAAATAGCAAGGTTTAGATTTCTTTCAATGTTACTCGTTTTAACGATGAGTACTTTATTATTTTTTGCATTCGAGTCTAATCAGATTTTTCGTAAGCCAAAATTAAAAATCGACCCAAATATGGCTTATATACCTGGGGGTAGTTATTACATGGGTGCAAGCGACGAGCAGGTAGATAATGCATTAATGAATCATAAAAAATTAGTTTCTGTCTCAAGTTTTTGGATGGATAAAACAGAAATTACGAATGAACAGTACCATAAGTTTGTAAATTATGTTTCTGATTCCTTAAAATATTTAAACTATTATTTGAAAACCATTGATATCCCTGATGATGACACATTAAAAGTTGATTGGAATAAAGTGTCTTCTATGAATAGGAATATTTCAAATGCTAAAACTGCAAAGTCAATTGAGGATTTATTATCTTCAAAATTAACTGAACTAGTATTGCAACAACAGGATAGAATGAAAGGACATCCTTTGCAATTGGATCCTAAAAAAATGATTTATCGTTACTATTTTGTTGATTTAAAAAAGGCGGCAGATACTTCAAATTCTAGAAAAGGTTTGATCAACGCTAAAAATCTTTTTAAGGTCACAAAAAATGAAGCAATTTACCCTGATACCTTAGTTTGGGGAAGAGATTTTTCTATGTCTCAAAATGATCCTCTAATGATTATGTATTTTTCACATAAATCATATTCTGATTACCCTGTTGTAGGAGTTACTTGGAAACAAGCAACTGCTTTTTGTCATTGGAGAACTGAACATAGTGATTATTTTCAAGGTAGACCAGGTAAGAAGGATTATATAATTGACGGAGTATATCGATTACCATCAGAAGCAGAATGGGAATACGCTGCAAGAGGTAATGCTAAAATAAATGCAATGTTTCCATGGGGAGCTCCTTTTGCAAGAACAAAAGAAGGAAGATTAATGGCTAATTTCAAACCTGGCAGAGGTGATTATTTTGGAGGAGACACTAAAATAGATGGAATTACTCCCGTAAAAGTAGGATCCTATTCGGAAAATGGATTTGGATTATATGATATGGCCGGTAACGTTGCTGAATGGACAAGTACTGTTTTTGACGAATCGGGTGGACCTGCCGATTTCAACCCAAACTATCAATATGATGTTGAAGAAACTAGTGAGGTTTCTGATGCTCGTTCACGTAAATCAATCCGTGGTGGTTCATGGAAGGATATTGCGTACAATTGTCAAGTAAGCACTAGAAATTACGAATATCAATTTAACGCTAAGTCTTATATAGGTTTCAGATGTGTGTTATCTGCACCTCCTAAGTACTAACTAAATCATTAAAAATTAATAAAAATCAATTTATGAGTAAAGATCAAACACAAAAGAAAGATTTTAAATTTTGGGTAGACAAAGCGGTATCAATTGGTGCTGCGGTTGTAATTGTTGGTGCTTTATTTAAAATTTTACACTGGCCATTCGCTAATGAATTATTGATTGTTGGTATGTTAACGGAGGCTTTGATCTTTTTGATTTATGCTTATTTACCTTCAGATGATCATGGTGAAGTTGCAAGTGTTGGAGGATCTGCAACATTAGATAGCGCTGAATTAATTCATGCATTGAATGAGGTTAAACAAACCATTGACAACACAAATAATAATTTAGGGGCCATTAGTTCGTCAACTCAGAGTTTGCAAAATTTAAATTCCAAGTTTGATGAAATGGGTAAAACATTGGATGCGTTAAATCACTTTTACGGCAGCTTGAAAAATGTAACTGAGACCATGACAAACTCAGCTGGTGAAGCAGCGCGTACAAAAGACCAATTAAATGCTTTAGCAAATAATTTGACTGAATTAAATCAAGTGTATAGCAATATGATTCACGCAATCAAAGGCAAATAATAAATTAACTAATTCATAATAAATTAATTCTAGATGGCTTTACCTAAAGAACCGAGGCAGAAAATGATTAATATCATGTATTTGGTATTAACTGCAATACTTGCACTAAATGTTTCAAGTGAAATATTGAATGCATTTAAAACAATCGATGAAAGCTTTGGTAAATCTAACAAAGGATTAGCTGAACGTAGTGAAAAGTTAATTAAAGATTTTTCCGACGATTCAAATAAACAGTTTGCATCGAAAGTTGCAATTTGGAAACCAAGGGCTGAAAAAGTGAAAGAAATTTCAGAAAATCTGTTCAATCAATTAGAAACTTTAAAAACTGATTTGAAAAAAGAGTCTGGACAAAAAGTTTCAAATGGTCCTTTTAAAGAAGATGATTTAGAAGCAGCAACAAGAATGTTTCTAAATGGAAGTGCTGGACAAACAAAAGGAGATCAGTTGTTTGGCATGTTAAGTCAGTATAAAGAGGAATTAAAAAAAATAGACAATACTTTAGAAAATCAAGTGAATACATTACCTGATTTTACAAGTATTCCAACTTCTAATAACAATGCATTGTCAGCGATGACACCTGCTCAAACATGGGCTAATATTTATTTTCACATGACACCATCGGTTGCGGCATTAGCAATTCTTTCTAAATTTCAAAATGATATTAGAAATAGTGAAACGCAGTTGATTGAATACTGTTATTCACAAATTAATTCAATTATGATTCCAATTAATAAATTTGGAGTTATTGCAAATGCGAGTTCAACATTGGTGATGACAGGTGATGAATTTTCAATTACAGCTGGTCTAGGTGCATACAATAATGATACTAGACCCATTATTACAATTGATGGTGCAAATGTTCCTTTAAATGCTGATGGACAAGCTATTTATAAAACCATCGCATCAAATCCAGGAGATTATACAAAGCACATTACTATTTCATATAAGGATCCTTCAGGTGAACAAAAAACAACATCAACTGATATTAAATACAAAGTTGGAGTACCTGCTGGATTAGCTGTTTCAACGGATGCAACAAGGGTATTTTACATTGGTGCACCTGGAGGTAATCAATTATCTGTTTCGGGTGCAGCTGGTGGTGCTGGAGCCATTAAAATAAATGTGGTGTCTGGTGCTGCAACAGTAAGTGAAAGTGGACCAGGTTCTTATAAGGTGATTACATCTGCTGAAGGTCCAATTACACTTTCAGTTTCCGATGGAAAAACGACTTCAAAAGTTGTTATCCCTTCTAAAAAACTACCACCTCCTACGAAAGTAATTCTGACGGGTACTGACAATTTTTCTCATCCAAATGGTGGTGTTGTAGGTGCAGGTGAATTTAAATTACAAAATAGGTTAGAAGTATCGTTGCCTGGTTTTATATTGGAAGGTGTTAATTACACGGTGAGTTCTTTCAAAATGAGCTTTTCTGGTAAAGGATTTGCTGATACTGAAACAATAACTTTAAAAGGAGCAACATTATCAGGTGCGACTGCTTTAATGAATAGATGTACTTCTGGAACGAGTGTTATTATTTCTGATATCATTGCGTTAGATGCTGCTAAGACGGAACAAAGAATGACAAATACTATTGGTTTCTCTTTAAAATAGATAAGTTCAATAATTATAACAAATCTGGCTAACTAAATATTCATGAAAAACAAATTAATTTTTACTCAATCAACCTTAATATTAAGTCTAGTACTATTAATAGTTTCTAATAGTTATGCTCAAATTAAGCCTCAATATGACGTAAATGATTTTGGAAATATTAAAACTAAGATAGAACCCAGTTTAGAGTATAACTATACTTTTTTCCCAGATTCTTTGATAGAGGCAAAAAAGACTGAAAAATATTCATTACAAATGCCTATTTTAAGAAAAGAGGATATTTTGTATTCAGAAACTATTATTGAAGATATTGATGCAAGAGAGAAAAAAAATAGACATTTTATTTATCAATCAAATGATGATGATGAAAATGGGGATCAACGTTTTATAGCGATATTAATCAAAATTTTAGTTTCTGATACCGCTAATATAAAAGCATATGCAACTAATAATGACAGATTCACTACTCCGTTAAGTATAGATAGTTTAAGAGGAATATTTAATGGTAAAATAATGGTTACGACAAGAACTAATCCAGAAACAGGAGTTAAAGATACTTTATCTTTTTATGATAAAACATCAGAAACCCCATTGGTTGATAATATTACTACTTTTAGAATTAAAGCTCAACATATTTTTGATAATAGAACAAGTAGAATGTACTATAGAATTCTAGGCATTGCTCCCGTTGCTAGAATGGAAGAAAAAATACCAGTTGTTTTACCTAATGGTGAAACCGTTGAACGCGATTCTATTTATATGAAAACTTTATTTTGGTTATATTATCCAAAATTGAGAAAAAATTTAGCGGAGTACAAAGTGTACAATCCTAAAAATCAAAAATCAATCAGTGATTGGGCATACATTATGGAGAACAGATATTTTGATTCCCATATTATTAAGACTTCTTATGAGAATTATACCAATAAGGAATTGAAAAACACCATAAAAGACCCTAAAAAAAGATTACTAGAATCTGATAAAATTCGTCAACGAATTGATGATTTTGAACAAGATCGATGGGTATATTAAAACAGGTTATCTTAAAATTACTTTTCAAAAGCCGCTAATAAAATAGCGGCTTTTTTATCGCCTATAAGTTGAGCCAATAAAGTAGGCTTTGCTTGTTTTATTTTTTGCACTGATTTAAAATGAAGTAACAATAATTCTTTGGTTTTTGGTCCAATACCTACAATATGATCAAGCCCTGTTTCAAGTGCCCCTTTGGAACGTTTACTCCTATGAAACTGTATGCCAAATCGGTGTACTTCGTCCCGAATGTTTCGAATTAATTTATGGGCTTCACTATGCCAATCTAAAATAATAGATTTACTATCGCCCGGGAAAAATAACTCTTCAATATTTTTTGCCAAGCCTACAGTGGTTACTTTATCCTGTATACCTAATTCAGTTAAAGCCTCTAAAGCTGCATTAAGTTGTCCTTTACCGCCGTCAATAATAATGAGTTGCGGTAGTTGTTGTTTGTTTTCTATAACGGACTTATAGCGCCTCCCAACTGATTCCTTCATGCTGGCAAAGTCGTTAATCCCCAACACTGTTTTAATATTAAACTTTCGATAGTCTGATTTGCTGGGTGTGCCATTTTTAAAACAAACCATGGCGGATACAGGGTATGCTCCTTGAAAATTGGAGTTGTCAAAGCATTCTATATGATTAGGGGTTTGTTTTAAGTGTAAAGCTTCTTTCATTTCCTCAAGCACCTCACTATATTCAATTGTCTCTACACTTAACAATGCTTGTTTATGCTTCCATTCTTTGAGTGCATAGTTTGCATTTTTTTGAGAAAGTGCTAATAACTGTTCTTTATCTCCAACCTGGGGAATCGTATATTTTACATCAAATACTTTTTCGCCTAATTCAAAAGGCACAATAATTTCTTTCGCCCGACTACTTAAATTGGTTCTAAAATAATGAATCGCAAAAATTAATATGGTTTCCTTGCTTTCCTCCAAAGGAACAGATAAAGGTAGTATATGCGTTTGTATGATTCTACCGTTTTCAACCATCAAATAACTTACGTAAGCCTGATCCGATTCGTGTGCAATTGAGAACACATCCATGGCGTGCTGTTGCTTTGTATACACCACTGAATTGGTTTGGTAGTGGTTTAGTTCTTCGATTTTCTTTTTAGTAATAGCTGCTTTTTCAAAGGCCATTGCATTTGCTTCATCAAGCATTTGTGCCTTTAAATTATGAATGACTGGTTTGACATTTCCTTTCAATAAATGTTGCACTTGCTCAATGGAATGGCTATAAGCTTCCTTACTTTGAAAGCCCTGACAAGGTCCCAAACAATTGCCTAAATGATATTCTAAACAAACTTTGAATTTTCCCTGTTTAATATTTTTTTCAGTAAGGGGTAGGGTGCAAGTTCTTAAAGGAATGGTATGTTTTATATGGTCAATTAATTCTCTCACTGCCATTACATGTGTGAATGGACCAATATAAGTGCTTCCGTCATTTATTTTTCGTCTAGTTAAAAATACCCTTGGGAAGTTTTCTTTTTTAATAACAATATATGGGTAGGTTTTATCATCCTTTAAATTGATATTATATTTAGGCTGGTAATTTTTAATGAGCTCGTTTTCAAGGATAAAAGCATCGTGCTCCGAATTCACAATGGTGAACTGAATATCCTTTATTTTCTGAACCAATTCAATGGTCTTAAGCGTATGTTGATGATTGGATAAAAAATAGGAGCTAACCCTTTTACGAATATTTTTAGCCTTGCCAACATATAATAAATTACCCTTTTCATCAAAATATTGATAAATGCCAGGTTCATTTGGGAGACTATCCTGTATTTTCTTAAAAAGCTCTTTTTCCATTTATTGTAGCAATTACACCGATAGCACAAAAATACTTTATATTTTTGTGCTATGGAATTAACTGTAAATATACCCGCACTTCTTTTTCCAGCAATTAGTTTAATCATGCTGGCTTATACCAACCGTTTTTTAGCCTTGTCTAGCCGTGTTAGGGCACTGCACGACAAATATCAAACACAGGAGCAAAGGCATTTAATTTTTATCCAAATTAAGAATTTAAAATATCGTCTTAAACTCATTAGAAACATGCAAACATATGGTGTAGCCTCTTTGTTGTTTTCTATTGTTTCAATGTTCTTTATTTACATTGATTCCCAACGTATAGCACAATTTGTTTTTGCCGCTAGTTTAATTTCATTTTCATGGTCTATCTTACTTTCTTTTATTGAAATTAGGTTAAGTACAAAAGCTATTGAAATTGAATTAAGCGATATGGAAGGTCTCGAAGATCCAACCGTAATGGAATATTTAAAAAAGAAATTTGAACGAGATTAAATTAAGGAAGATCATTTTTTTAATGAGTTGGCTTACGCTCCCCAATTTGTTGTCTCCACATAGCATAATACAAACCTTTTTCTGCAAGCAATGATTCATGATTACCTTGCTCAATTACTTTCCCTTTTTCTAATACATATATCCTTGTTGCATGAATGATGGTACTTAAGCGGTGTGCAATCATAATCGTAATTTGTTCACGCTCGGCAGATAATTCACGAATGGTATCGGTAATGGACTCCTCGGTTAAACTATCTAAACTAGAAGTAGCTTCGTCAAATATTAATAAGTGTGGATGTCTTAATAATGCACGAGCAATGGATAGTCTTTGTTTTTCACCACCACTTAACTTTAAACCACCTTCTCCGATGACAGTAGCTAATCCATTACCACCTTTATCTAAAATATTACTACAACTTGATTTTTGTAAGGCAATTAACATTTCTTCCTCACTAGCATTTGGTGCAACAAAGGCTAAGTTTTCGCGAATTGTACCTGCAAACAATTGGGTATCCTGTGTAACAAAACTTATTTGATTTCTAAGTTCATTCATGTCAATTTGTTTGCTATTGACTCCATTGATAACGATCTGCCCTTCTTGTGTTTGATACAATCCTACAATCAGCTTTACCAAAGTACTTTTACCAGCACCTGAGGGTCCAACAAAAGCAATAGTTTCCCCCTTTTTAACCTCAAAGCTAATATCATCCATGGCTTTGAAATTTGCCGTTTGATGTTGAAATCCAACATGGTCAAATGCCAAATGCTCAATATTGCCAATAGGAACCGCATCCGCAGGATTTATTTCAATTTCTTTTTTCATTAACGCATCAAAATTATTCAAGGACGCTTCGGTTTCACGATAGCTCATAATGATACTGCCAATTTCCTGTAGTGGACCAAAAATAAAAAAGCTATAAAACTGCAGTGAAATTAATTGCCCTACAGTTAAAATCTCTTTGAAAATTAACCACATTAAAGTAAAGGTGATAACCTGTCTTAAAAAGTTAACCATCGTTCCCTGTATAAAACTTAAAGAACGTATGTTTTTTACTTTTTTTAATTCTAATGCTAAAATTTTGTAGGTATTGTTATTAAGCCTGTCTACTTCCTGATTAGTTAGTCCTAAGCTTTTTACCAATTCAATGTTGCGCAAACTTTCGGTAGTTGTACCAGCAAGGGTAGTGGTTTCCTTTACAATATTTTTTTGAATTGACTTAATTCGCTTACTCAATAAATTAGTTACATAAGCTATAGTTCCGGCTCCTAAAATATAAATAGGCATAATGGACCAGTGAAGCTTGGTAGCATAAATCGATATAAATACAATACTCACAACAATTCCAAATACTACATTAATTACATAACTAATAAATTTTTCACAGTCAGCACGTGCTTTGGTTAATATTGACAAGGTCTCTCCACTTCGTTGATCCTCAAATGCTTGATAAGGTAATTGCATTGAATGCTTTAAACCATCGGTAAACAAGGAAGCGCCAAATTTTTGAATGATTACATTTACGGTGTAATCCTGAAAAGCCTTTGCAATTCTACTTACCATTGCTGTACCTACTAATAATAATAGAATGTTACCAATGCCTTTTAAATAGATAGGTTCAGTTCTAATATGCCCTAATGCATCTACAAATGGTGTTTTTGCAAATTCATCAATTAACCTACCAAATAACATGGGGTCAAACATGGAAAATGTTTGGTTGATGGCAGCCAAAATAAACGCAATAAATACAAGGTTTCTAAAGGGTCGAATATATTGAAATAGTATTTTCATAATTGTTAAATATAATAGGCGTAAATATAAACAAAGTCGCCCACTTATTGCTAAGCGGGCGATTAATTAATCTATAGGGGATTGGGTATAAGGTTATTTGTTATTTGATGACTCCTTTTTCTCGTCAGCATATAAACGATTGTATTGATCAATGCAGGCTACCACTTCTTCCACGCCCAATTTTTTTTCCGCACTGGTTATAAAACCTTGAGGTAAAAAAGGTAATATTTCCCTTAAGGTATCAAACATCGCTTGAACATTTCGAGCAACAACTGCAGGCTTTTCCTTGTCTGATTTCGTGAATATAAGGGTATAAGGTATTTCCCATTTCACCATTTGTTCTATAAATTCTAAATCAATTTTTTGTGGAGCGTGGCGGCTATCAATTAGTACAAATACTCTATTTAAGTTAGGTCGTTTTCTTAAATAATTTTCTATCATTTGTTCCCATCTGCGTCTACTGCTTTGTGAAACTTTTGCAAAGCCATACCCTGGCAAATCTACAATATACCATTTGTCCCATGGACCCTTTGCATTTGAACTCATTACTTCAAAATGATTAATGAGCTGAGTTTTACCTGGTGTCCCCGATGTTTTAGCTAAATTCTTTTGATTACATACTGCGTTGATAATGGAGGACTTGCCTACATTACTTCGACCTATAAATGCGTATTCAGGTTGATCCAATTTTGGACATTGCTCAAATCCTGGACTAGAAATTAAATAAGTTGCTTTGTTAATTTTCATATTGCGTTGCTCTTATTTCCCAGCGGCTTGTTGTGGACGTTTTAATTTCAAACTATCTTCAGGATAATTTGCATGAATAGTATCCATAACACTTTTACACCATTTAATTAAGGTTGTTTTTTCATTTTCCGAAAGCACGGCTTCTTTATGAATAAGGGTATATGAGCTTAAGGGCATTTCACCTTCTTCAATTTGCTCAATACACTCCTCTAATTTTTTATTTTGTTTACCAATTCTGTAACTCGCAAACTCGTTTAAATTAAAATGTCTTTTCCCATCCATAACATGATCGTTTAACCAAAAAGCAACAGGTTGAACCGATGCATACCAAGGATACTTTGTACTGTTACTATGACAGTCGGCACAAGCCTTGTCAAAAACCAATCGAACAGTATCGGACATTTTGTACTTGGTTGAAATATCATTTAATTTTTCACCTGAATTATTTTTGGTTGGTCTAATAAATTGAATAACTATCAATGCCAGAAGCAATACCATTAAAATTTTCTTAATCATAAACGTTGATTTTGAATGTTTTGTCAACTATTTTGTTGATAGTTTAAATGTAAGTTAATTAATTTAGATCAACACTTTTCCAGTCATTTCCTTTGGAATGGCTACATCCATCATCGTTAAAATGGTTGGGGCAATGTCCCCCAATTTGCCCGCTTGTATGGTTCCTTTCCAGTCCTTATCAATAATAAAGAAAGGTACTAAGTTAGTAGTATGGGCCGTATTAGGGCTTCCATCCTCATTGATCATATAGTCGGCATTGCCATGGTCGGCTGTTAGGAAAATAGTATAATCATTGTTTAAACCTGCTGTTACAATTTTTTCAACACATTCATCTACCGTTTCAACTGCTTTTACAACGGCACTAAAAATACCAGTATGTCCCACCATATCCGCATTGGCAAAATTTAAACAAATAAAATCAGGGTTGCCAGCATTAATTTCAGGTATTAATTTATCAGTCAATTCTTGAGCACTCATTTCAGGTTGTAAATCATAGGTGGCAACCTTTGGTGATGGCGCCATAATGCGCGACTCTCCTTCAAAAGGAACTTCACTACCTCCGCTAAAAAAGAAAGTCACATGCGGATACTTTTCAGTTTCAGCAATACGAATTTGTTTTTTATGATTTTGTGCCAACACATCACCCAAGGTATTTACTAGGTTGTCGTTTTCGAAAATGACGTTTACATTTTTAAAGGTCTCATCGTATTTAGTAATAGTAGTATAATGCAAATCCAACTTTTTCATGCCAAATTCAGGAAAATCTTTTTGAGATAAGACCTCTGTAATTTCTCTACAACGATCAGTTCTAAAGTTGAAACATAAAACTGCATCACCTGATTGAATAGTTGCAATAGGAGCACCATTTTCAATTAATACAGTTGGTTTTATAAATTCGTCGGTAATATCCTTTGCATAATTTTCTTTAATAGCTTCTGAAGCAGTGTTGGCAGTTGGACCCTTTGCATTCACTAATGCATCATATGCCAATTGAACTCTTTCCCATCTTTTATCACGATCCATCGCATAATATCTCCCACTTACAGTGGCTATTTTTCCTACTGAATTTTTTAAATGCGCTTCTACATTTTCAACATAAGCTAATCCGCTTTTTGGATCTGTGTCTCTTCCATCGGTGAAAGCATGAATGTAAACTTTTGTTAATCCATTTGTTTTACAAATATCACATAGGGCTTTTAAATGGGTGGTATGTGCATGCACGCCACCGTCACTCACCAAACCTAATAAATGTAAAGGTTTATTATTTTCTTTTGCATATTGAATAGTGTCTATCAATGTTTTATTATTTGCTAACTCACCATCTCTTACTGCAACATTTATTCGTTGTAATTCTTGGTAAACAATACGACCAGCCCCTAAGTTTAAATGGCCTACTTCACTATTACCCATTTGACCGTCGGGAAGTCCAACTTCTTCGCCACAAGTAATAAGTGTTGAGTGAGGATATTTGTTATATAAACTGCTTACAAAGGGTACTTTTGCTTGTTGTATTGCATCTGATAATGGCACTTTCCCTAAACCCCAACCATCCATTATGACGAGTATTACTTTTTTTGACATATTCTTTATTTTTGTTACGTGGAACAATTAATTATTTGCTAAATTGTACAGTAAAGGAATGACCCCTTTATTTTGGCAAATTTAAGTAGTTATCTTTACAACTAATATTAAAAAATGAAACCCGTTAGACAAATATTTCTTTTATTATTTTTTGTTTTTTTAAGTCAAAGCTTGATAGCTCAAAATGATACTGAATCATTGATTCAAAATTTACAAACATCAAATTTCAATAATTTAAGTTCTTTTTGGGATATCCAGGTTGAGGTTAGTATGCCTTATTTGGTTGCCCAAAAGCAATATAATGCAAAGGAAGCTAATGATTTATTAAGTAATTTTTTCAATAAAAACAATATCATTGGTTTTGAGAAAAACGGCGAACGAAAAGTGGGCACGACTGTTTATTTAACAGGTAAATTGATATCAGGTACATCAAAATATAATCTCACTTTACTATTACAAGAGTCCAAAAAGGGGATATCCATAGTTAGCATAAGAGTGAATTAGCATAAGTATTGTATATGAGTAAAAAAAACAAATCCGCAGGATCGCCATTAGTTTATAGTACTGACCCGAATTTTACACCTATTCAAGATGAAGCTGAAGTAGCAACTTTGTCAACAGACCAACAACCATTAAGGGTGATATTGGAAACGAAGCATAGGGCGGGAAAAACTGCGACAGTTATATATGGGTTTATTGGAAAGGAAGAAGATATGAATGTATTAGGAAAAGCATTGAAAAATCATTGCGGTACTGGCGGTTCCGTAAAAGACGGAGAAATTATCATACAAGGAGACCATCGTCAAAAGGTTTTCCAATACCTCCAACAAAAAGGATATAATAAAGCTAAATTGTAAAGTTTGATTAATTCTTAAAACGAACTATTAGAAATAGATTTCTAAATTACATCTATTTTTTAAATCATTTACCAAAGGAAATTGTTGTGCAATTCGATCGTATTTTTGTTTGCTGTTTAATCGCATGTGTAAAGGAACATCCTCTTTTTCACTAGCTGCAACTAAAATATCAAATTGAATAGCCCTGTTTTGAAATATATCCCATAATTTTTCAAGCAAATTCATTCTTTCTTGCTCAACAAATTTCTGAGCAGTTAAAGCGCCCACCGTTACGGTAAAGTGAATCTCATCAATAATCTCTAATTGCGCAATTTTAAATGTACCCGATGATGCATGCTTTGCGTTTGCTTCTAAAAATACCGCATAGTCATCCCAGCAATTTTTTAGCGTTTCCATATTTAAGGAAAGTGATTCTTTCACTTCTTCAATATCATACTCCTTCCCATATTTATGTTGTAATGCTTCCAATAAATTCTTTTTAGTACCTATTGTAGCAGGCTCAGTTGGAATAGGAGTGATGGGTTTAACAGGACTTTTTGAAACCGGTTCGTTATAACTATTTCCTTTTACTCTTTCAGCTGCATCTGAAATACTATTTGCAGAGCTTTCGTTATTTGCAGGTTGCTGTTTAACTTGTTTTGTAACTATTTCGTTGGTCTCAATGACTAATTTTGCTTCATTGTTAACCATTATATTACTTAATGGCTGAATTTTCTTTAAGCGAATAGGGTAGTGTGCATCAACTAGTTTTTTTTTTACTATTTGGTTGTCTTCCAAACTTAACTCAATTGCTTGTGCTAGAAAGTTCAATTTAATAATAGCCATTTCAACATGCAATCTTTTATTGCGTGCCATTTTGAATTGAATTTCTGCTTCGTTCAATATGTTTAAAGCACTTACTAAATACGGAGTGCTAATTGCTTTTGCAGTGGAAATATATTGATCTCTCCAACCCTCAATCGATTCTAATAATTTAGCACTTGCTTGATCCTTACATACTAATATATTTCGGATGAAGCTAGCTAAGCCATTTAAAACGGTATCACCCTCAAAGCCTTTTTGATTGATTTCATCATAAAGCAAAATGGCATTTGTTAAATCTTGTTTAGTTAGGTATTCAAGTAATTTAAAAAAGTATTCCTCGTCTAAGATATTTAAATGTTCAAGGGTGTTTTTGTAGGTTAGCGCGCCATTTGAAAAACTTACAATTTTATCTAAAATACTTAAAGCGTCACGCATACAACCCTCACTTTTTTGAGCAATCAATTGTAGTGCGTTTCTTTCTGCTTGAATGTTTTCTTTTTCAATAATTTCTTCCAAATGAACTACGGTGTCATTGGAGGTGATTCGTTTGAAATCAAAAATTTGACATCTACTTAATATGGTAGGTAATATTTTATGCTTCTCGGTGGTTGCTAAAATGAAAATTGCATAGGGTGGAGGTTCTTCCAAGGTTTTCAAGAATGCGTTAAATGCATTGGCACTTAACATATGGACCTCATCCACAATATATACTTTGTATTTACCAGCTTGTGGAGCAAAGCGAACTTGTTCAACTAATGCCCTAATGTCATCAACTGAATTGTTACTAGCCGCATCTAATTCATGTATATTTAAACTAGCACCTTTTTCAAAAGAGGTACAGCTATCACATTCATTACAAGCTTCACCTTGCTTTGTGATATTGGTACAGTTTATTGTTTTTGCTAAAATTCTTGCACAGGTTGTTTTACCCACACCTCTAGGTCCACAAAACAAAAAGGCATGCGCCAAATGATTGTTTAAAATGGCATTTTTTAGTGTAGTCGTGATATGCGACTGACCCACCACTGTATTAAAGTTTTGGGGTCTATATTTTCGGGCAGAAACAACAAAATTATCCATAGTAGACGCGCAATATACACATTATCCCTATAAATTTTAAGTCCCTTTTATGCACATTGTAATAGAGCGCAATTGGCTATAATGATATGGCTTTTCGCCTACCCACCTGTATGATATTCCATAACTGGGTGACGCTCAAATGGGTGCGCTTGCGTATCAAAAATATATCTAAAGGTAACCATGTGACGACTTGGTTTTGCCCCTAGGCTTTTGTAAATATTGAGCATTTTTGGATTCCAATCGGCAGCCCAACCCATTTCATATTCTTTGTATTTTTTTATTTTCAATAATAAAAGTGAACAGGAATAAATTAAGAAACTATCAATTCCTAACGCCTGGTATTTAGGCACTACTCCAAAGGCTAACCCGGTTAGTTGATTGTTTTTTCCTGTCCATTTCATCCACATTAAATGTATTTTTTGCAATAGGTCTAATTTGCCATTAAAGTGTTTGAAATACTGGTTCACGTCGGGGATATTTATAAACATCGCTATTGGTTCTTCCTTATAATAAGCAAACCAAATTACCCTTGGGTCCATAATGGGCTCCAATGTTTTAAATAACTTCATGATTTGTTCTAATGTAATGGCCTTTGCTTCTCCGTGTTGCGCCCAAGCCGAGTTGTAAATGGTTACAAAATCCTGCGCATATTTTGCTAATTGTGATTTACTTAAATGCTTTGCTTGATAGTCAGGCTTTGATTTAAATTTTTCATAACGCTCTTTGAAGCGAGCAGGTAATTCCTCGAAAATATTTGCCCTATAATAGTACTGATCATAGTAATTTTGAAAACCATAGTTGACAATAAGATCTTGATAGTAACTTGGATTAAAGGACATTCCATACATTGGTTGTCTGTTAAATCCATCTATCATGAGCCCCCACCATTTGTCTCTATCACCAAAATTAATAGGTCCATCCATAGCTTCCATCCCGTTTTCAGATAACCATGACTTCGCAGTGTCAAATAATAAGTTAGCGGTTACTTGGTCATTAATGCAATCAAAAAATCCAACACAGCCCACAGGATATTCCGTTCCTTTATTTTTATAATTAGGATAATAAAAAGCTGCGATGCGACCAATGGTCTCGCCGTTTTCCTTTTGTATGATCCAGCCTTTTGCTGCCCCGCCTTGTTTGAAAAGTTTATTTTTGGAAGGATTAAAAACAGCTTCCACTTCATTATCTAATGGGCGGATATAATTAGGATTGTCTTTATTGGCAATCGCATTAAAATCCAGAAAGGAACTTAGTAGGTCAGGGGTATTGACAGAAATTACTTGCATGCTGGCAATTTAAATTTTTTTCAACACACTGAGTGCAAAAATTCCGGCCGTTTCAGTTCTTAATCGAGTAGGCCCTAAATGAATCGCTTCATAGTTATGCATTTTAGCTTTTTCGATTTCATGGGGACTGAAATCACCTTCCGGTCCTATGAGTAATATGCAATCATTACCTGGAATTAATTCCTTAATATTTGTTTTATCAGTTGGTTCGCAATGTGCAATCAATTGCTGTGATGCTTTATGAATTGTAAAAAAATTTTCAAAATCAATTGGCATTGTTAGTATCGGCAACCAAGTTTGTTGACTTTGAATCATGGCTGATTGTAAAATATTTTGCATTCTGTCCATTTTAAATCGCTCGTGAATAGTGCGTTCACAAATTAATGGAACAATTGTATGTATACCCATTTCAGTTGCTTTTTCAAAAAGCCATTCTAATCGAGTTGCATTTTTCAAAAGTGATATGCCAAGGACGATATGCTGTTGTGATCGTTCAATAAATTTTTGTGATTCAATTTGAACACTCGCATTTTTTTTATGCGCCACTGTAATGGTTGCTTCAAATAAAATTCCATGACCGTTGGTTAAATCCATACGGTCTCCTTGTTTCATCCTTAGTACTTGAATGCAATGCTTGCTCGTTTCTTCCGATAATAAATGAGTTGATGTTTGAGCAGCTAAAGTAGGTTCATAAAAATAGGGTACAGTCATACGATTCAATCAATTACTTATTTAAAAGTATTATTAAAATGGGTTTTCATCGTTGACACCTTCATCAAATTCACCTCCATTCATCCGGCTTCCTTGAATAAAAAATCGACCACCGTCACCATCAGCAGCAGGATTATTAAAACTTGAAGTGGGTTTATAATTGTTAGGAAGTCCAGGTATGCCACCACTGTCACCATTCCACTCTTCAAATCTTTGAATATCCAATCGAGCCCTTAGTTTAATTAAATCAAGTGAGCCATTTCTGTGTTTCGCAATTCTAATATGGGTTTCGCCTTGCGTACTTTCGCCCATCTCGTTACTCATCACTTCATAGTATTCCGGACGGTATATGAACATAACCATATCGGCATCTTGTTCAATGGCTCCAGACTCACGTAAGTCACTCAATTGTGGCATTTTACTTTCTTTTCTTGTTTCCACAGCACGACTTAATTGAGATAAAGCAATGATGGGTATTTCAAGTTCTTTAGCAAGTGCCTTCAAACTCCTCGAAATGTTACTAATTTCTTGCTCTCTATTTGAATTTCTATCACCAGAGCCACTCATTAATTGCAAGTAGTCAATAATAATAATTTTCACTTGATGTTTATGAACCAGTCTTCTTGCCTTTGCTCTAAATTCAAAAATATTCAAAGCTGCAGTGTCGTCAATATAAATAGGAGCAGTTTCTAATTTTTTAATTCCTTTGCTTTGTAATTGCTGATATTCATAATCCTCTAATTTACCTCGTGAAATTTTCTCCATTTTAATTTCACTCTCAGCACTTAAAATTCTTTGCACCAATTGCGATGCACTCATTTCCAAACTAAAAAATCCAACTGCTTGAGGTTTGGTAGGATGCAATGCGGCATTACGAGCTAGGTTTAATGCAAATGCAGTTTTACCTACCGAAGGTCTTGCCGCTAAAATAATTAAATCTGTTGGCTGCCATCCATAAGTAATTCTATCAAGTGCAGTAAAACCGCTAGGTACTCCTGAAATCTCATCTTTTTTAGTCCTTAATTCATCTATTCTATTAACTGCATCAGCTAATGCATTTTGAATATCTACGAAATTCTTTTTTAGATAATTGTTAGTAATATTAAACATTTTTGTTTCACTGTCATCTAGTAAATCAAAAACGTCGGTACTGTCTTCATATGCATTGGCAATGACTTCACCACTTATTCTAATTAACTCTCTTTGAATAAATTTTTGTAAAACAATTCTTGCATGTGCCTCAATATTCGCAGTTGACACTACAACATTGGTAAGTTTTGAAATGTAGTAGGCTCCGCCTACAATATCTAATTGTTCTCTTTTTTTCAATGCTTCTACAACCGTTAACATGTCAATGGGTTGATTGTCGCTTTGTAAACCTTGCATTGCAAGAAAAATCATTTGATGGGCATCCGTGTAAAAACACTCGGGCTTTAAAATTTCTGTAACCGTATCAAAGGCACTTTTTTCCAATAAAATACCACCCAACACGGCCTCTTCTAATTCTTTTGCTTGAGGAGGAATTTTACCGTACATCATAGAACTAATATCTATGCTTGATGTTTTTTTTCGGTTTTTAGTGTTTGTATTGATATTTGGAATCGACATATTGAAGCTATTTTCTTATTGCGAAAATCCACTCTAAAATGGAGATCATGAAATTTATTTTGAATTTAGGATATCCACAAATTCTCAGGTCAACAATGCACATGATTTTAAGCTTATTCACCTTTTTTACACTCAAATTTTGAGGTTATTCACCTTTGGACAAACTAGGGGTCAAAAAATTGCTTATTTTTGAATCCATACTTTAAAGTGCTTATATGACCATTAGTTACCATTGGCTGAGTGAATATTTACCATCGACCATTAGCCCCGAGAAATTAGCTACGATTTTAACTTCCATAGGTTTAGAAGTGGAATCGCTTGAAAAAATAGAAAATTTTAAAGGAGGATTAGCTGGTTTGATAGTGGGAGAGGTGGTTGAATTAAGCCAACATCCAAATGCAGATAAATTAAAATTAGCAAAAGTGAATACGGGTGGGGATCGTCCGTTAAATATAGTTTGTGGCGCAAGTAATATTGCTTTGGGTCAAAAAGTGGTTGTAGCTGTTGTAGGGACCACAATTTATCCAAAAGGAGCTGATGCCGGAATTACCATGAAATTGGCTAAGATAAGAGGCGAAGAAAGTGAGGGTATGATTTGTGCTGAAGATGAAATTGGAGTGAGTGATGATCATAGTGGTATTATTATTTTAGATGCTGCAATAAAAGTAGGCACGCCTGTATCAGATTTGTATTCATATTATCAAGACTGGGTTTATGAAATAGGTTTAACACCCAATAGAATGGATGCTATGAGCCATTATGGTGTAGCTAAGGATGTATGTGCATATTTATCTTATCATGAAGCGCCAACATCTGCCGTGAGTCCATTTACCAAAGTGTCAACAAAAGATGCTGCTGTAAAACCTTTTAAAGTTATTATCGAGGATCAATCAGCATGTGCGCGATATAGTGGTTTGGTGATTGAAGGTGTAAATGTGGCTCCATCACCAACTTGGTTGAAAAATAGATTGCAAACGATTGGTGTAAGAAGCATTAATAATATAGTAGATATTACGAATTATATTTTGCACGAAACAGGACAACCTTTACATGCCTTTGATGCAAATCAAATAAAGGATTCAACTGTTGTTGTAAAAAAATATCCTGCGGGTAGTTTATTTGTGACCTTAGATGGTAATGAACGAAAATTGTCTGCACATGATTTAATGATAAGTGATACCGAAAAACCTTTGTGCATTGCTGGTGTTTTTGGCGGGTTGAAAAGTGGTGTAACTGCTCATACAACTAATTTATTTTTAGAAAGTGCTTGGTTTGAAAACATACATGTGCGCAAAACCTCATTACATCATGGACTTAGAACCGATGCTGCTACTAGATTTGAAAAGGGAGTGGATATCGCAGGCACCGTAAATGTATTAGAGCGAGCTGCTCAGTTAATTCAAGAATTGTCTGGTGGAAAGTGCAGTGAAGTGGTAGATATTTATCCTAATCCTGCTATGAAAAAGAAAGTGGTTTTGACCTATGCTTACTTAAAAAAGTTAAGCGGAAAGTTATACCCTAATGAAAAAGTAAAAACTATTTTATCGAGTTTAGGATTTGAAATGATAAACGAAACAGCAGACAGTATTGAAGTTGCAGTTCCACATCATAAGCCAGATATTAGTTTACCTGCTGATTTAGTGGAAGAGGTATTGAGAATTGATGGTTTAGATAATATCGAAATTCCAAGCTCCATTACCATGAGTCCTTCTATTGATCCATTGGAACAAAAAGAGAAGTTCAAAGAGAAAATGGCGAATTTTTTAGTGGGTCGTGGGTTCACAGAAATATTGACGAACTCGATTACCAATAGTGCTTATTTTGACGAAGCCACTTTAGCAAGTTCCGTGAAGATGTTGAATAATTTAAGTGCGGAATTAGATGTAATGCGTCCAAGTATGTTAGAGACTGGACTAGAGACCATTGCTTATAATTTAAATAGACAAAACAGCGCCATTTCATTTTTTGAAATAGGAAAGGTTTATGGTAAATCCAATGCTGGAAAATATTATGAGTCAGAGCAATTGGCAATTTATGTTTCGGGCAAACAGCAAGCGGATGGTTGGAGAACCAAAGGAACTGATCAGGACTATTTTGTGGTGAAGGGTATTGCTAAATCATTAGTGGATTTATTAGGTATTCAAGGTGTGCAAGAAAAAACAGCTGCTAATGGATTAACAGAATTGGTTTGGAATAAAAAAGCAATTGGTCATTTTGAAATAATGGGTGCTAAAAAGCTACAGGCTTTTGGTGTCAAGCAAGCCGTGTTTTATATCAATTTTGATATTGCCTCTTTATTGAATGCTTATCAAAGTAAAAAAGTAATTTATAAGGAAGTATCAAAATACCCATCTATTGAAAGAGATTTAGCGTTGGTGATTGATAAAGCAATTACTTATGCTGCTATTGAATCTAGTATTCAAGAAGCCAACTTAGTTGCTTTAAAAGAGACGCGCGTTTTTGATATTTTTGAAAGTGATAAACTAGGCGCAGGAAAAAAATCAGTGGCCATTAATTTTGTTTTCAATGCACCTGATAAAACCCTAACGGATGTTGAAATTGATGCAATGATGAAGAAATTAATTCAGTTATTTGAAAAAAATATACAAGCTGAAATTAGAAAATAACTATATTACAAATATCATTGTAAATAAAGCCGGAGCATGGTTAATTTAAAAAGTGCAATTGGTCAACTTCAAGAAAAGTTAACAGCTTTATTGAAACAGTATGCCCATTTAGAAAAAGAAAATCAACAGTTGAAGGCAAATCTTTTGCAACAAACAAATTTGAATCAAGAATTGTCCCAAAAGGTAATTGATGGGCAAACACAATTAACAGCGGCATTGATGAATCAGGGTGCAAGCATGGATCCAGCAGAAAAGGCTAAATTGGTTAAGAAAATCGATCAATTTATTAAAGAAATTGACCACAGTATTCATAATTTGAACCCTTAATTATTTCAATCTAATTAATCCCCAATTTTAAGCATGTCTGCATTCCAAAATAGTGAAAATGAAATGATACCTGTAAATATTACGATTGCCGATCGTAATTATAGGGTTAGAATTGCTCCCAATGACGAGGAAGCTGTTCGGAAGACGGCAGCCCTCATCAATCAAAAAATGGTTGAGTTCAAAAACATTTATGCAGGAAAGGATATGCAAGATTATATCTCCATGGTTCTATTATGGTTTACCACTGAACAGCAGTCCAATGGTCAAAACCTTTATGAAGTGGAAAGCCTTCAAAATCAAATAGATGCGCTCACCGCTAGTATCGAAAAAGCGGTTTCAGGAACATAATTATTAGGTAGCATACCTTTTTCAACAAATCATTCCATTAATTCTTTATCTTCGTAGCTGAACCTTTGACGCATTATATTAATTCGTAATAGGTAATCTTGCTGTGTTTTATGAAAATGAAGCTGCTTAGATGACTATCAACGTTTTGTCAATTATAATTCAAATGAAAAGGGGAGTATGATTTATTTTAAAAAACAAGATTTAAACAATGGACCAATCAATATTATTGATCATCATAGGAGTGTCATCATTAGTAGGTGGACTCCTGGTAGGCAAATTAGTATTTGCCCGTAATACCAAAAAACAAGTAGAAGATGCGGAAGCACAAGCAGCTAGTATTTTAAAAGAAGCTGAATTAAGAGCAGAAACTGTAAAGAAGGAAAAGCAGTTAGAAGCGAAAGAGCGTTTTGTACAATTAAAAGCCGATCATGATCGTGAGCTTTTAGAGAAGAACAAAAAAATGGGTGAAGCTGAAAATAGAATTAAGCAAAACGAGCTTAATATTAATCAGAAAGTTGCGGCCCTTGACAAACAAATTAAGGACAACGATGTCATCAAAGAAAAATTAAATCGTGAAATTGATTTGGTGAATGTGAAGCGCACTGAATTAGAAAAGCACCAAGAGGAACATATTCGTCGTTTGGAAAAAATAGCCAATTTAAGTGCTGACGATGCTAAGCAACAATTAATTGAAAGCCTCAAAAATGAGGCGCAAACACAGGCTTTGTCTTTACAACAAGACATTATTGAGGATGCGAAGCAAAAAGCAAATAAAGAAGCTCGTAAAATAATTATCCAATCTATTCAACGCACTGCCGCTGAAGTAGCCATTGAAAATACAGTGACGGTGTTTAACTTGGAGTCAGATGAAATGAAAGGTCAAATCATTGGTCGTGAAGGTCGAAATATTCGTGCCATTGAAGCTGCAACAGGTGTAGACTTGATTGTAGATGATACACCAGAAGCTATTTTACTTTCTTCATTCGATCCATTACGTCGTGAAATTGCACGTTTATCATTACAACGTTTAGTGGCTGACGGACGTATACACCCTGCACGTATCGAGGAAGTTGTTGAAAAAACACGCCGTCAATTAGAAGAACAAATTATAGAAATAGGTGAGCGTACCGTTATTGAATTGGGTATTCATGGTTTACATAAGGAGTTAATTCGTATTGTAGGTAAAATGCGTTTCCGTAGCTCTTATGGACAAAATTTATTAATGCACTCTCGCGAAACAGCTAACTTATGTGGTATCATGGCTGCTGAGTTAGGAATGAATCCTAAATTAGCTAAGAGAGCAGGTTTGCTTCACGATATTGGTAAAGTACCAGACGAGGAAACTGAATTGAGCCACGCCTTATTAGGGGCTAAATTAGCCGAAAAATACGGTGAAAACCCAGCGGTGGTAAATGCCATTGGAGCTCACCACGATGAAATGGAAATGCAATATGTAATTTCTCCAATTATCCAAGCTTGTGACGCCATTAGTGGTGCTAGACCAGGAGCAAGAAGAGAAATCATGCAACAATACATTCAGAGAATCAAGGACTTAGAGAACTTGGCTATGAACTACCAAGGGGTAGAAAAAGCCTATGCTATCCAAGCTGGTCGTGAATTGAGGGTGATTGTCGAGGCTGAAAAGGTAACTGATCAGTCATCTGACCAATTAAGCTTTGAAATTGCACAAAAAATTCAAACTGAAATGACTTATCCGGGTCAAATTAAAGTTACGGTGATACGTGAAAAGAGAGCAGTAAACATTGCTAGATAGGCTAACATGGCCTAAAAAGGCAGGAATTTAATATTTGGTTGAAATAATTTGGATAATAGCATGGGTAACCCTACCTTTGCCGTCCGCAAAAAACAAGAATTATGAGCGAAGCAGTAAAGTTCGTACACGAGCAATTGACAGCAAAAAAAGACTACCCAGCATTTAAAGCTGGTGATAATATTACCGTAAACTACAAGATTGTAGAGGGTGGTAAAGAGCGTATCCAAAGTTTCCGTGGTGATGTTATCAAAACACAAGGAAACGGTGCTACAGCCTCTTTTACTGTTCGTAAAATCTCTGATGGTGTAGGTGTAGAGCGTTTGTTTCCTTTCTTATCTCCAAACATCGATGGTATCGTGTTAAATAAGTCTGGTAAAGTACGTCGTGCTAAATTATACTACTTACGTGATCGTAGTGGTAAGAGTGCTCGTATCAAGGAAAAAAGATTCTAGTATTCGAAAGGGAAACCTTTCTTATTCAAAATATAAAAACGGATTCCGATATATCGGGGTCCGTTTTTTTGTAACTATCCAACTATCTCATTTTGACCTATATTAGCATTTGTTAAAGTAATGCGTATATTTTCCTTAATTCATATAAAATTGAACTTTCTGTTTTAGAATTACCTTACCTTTAATCTTCTAAATTTAACGTTATGGGCAACTTAGGATTTCAAGAATTATTAATTATTGGTGTAGTCGTTTTAGTAATGTTTGGCGGAAGAAAAATCCCTGAATTCATGAAAGGATTAGGTAAAGGTATCCGTGAGTTTAACGATGCTAAAAATAATGTGAAGAAAGAATTAGAAGATGGCATCAATGAAAAAGACGCTAAATAATTAGCTCTTTTTTCTTTTCTATTATTTATCCTTTAACACCTTAAGCCTTTGTTTCGTTTTAATACAATCAAAGACTACCATGCTTCCTTATTAGCTGGTGAGACGTCTATTACCCAAGCGGTTAATTTTTTCTTGGATCAAATTATCGAGCACCAACAGCTGAATTCTTTTTTAGAAGTTTTTACCGATGAGGCAAAATTACGTGCAGTAGAATTAGATGCGCAAATCGCAGCAGGTAAACCATTGGGCAAATTACATGGTGTGGTAGTGGGTATCAAAGATGTGTTATGTTATAATGGACACAAAGTAAGTGCAGCTTCAAAAATTTTAGAAAATTACACAGCTATATTTTCAGCAACTGCTGTTCAAAAATTATTAGACGAGGGTGCTATTATTATTGGACGACAAAACTGTGATGAATTTGCAATGGGTAGCAGTAATGAAAATTCTGCTTATGGGTCAGTTAAAAATGCTTTAGACAATTCCTACGTTCCTGGTGGGTCATCCGGTGGATCAGCGGTTGCCATTCAAGCTAACTTGTGTATGATTAGTTTGGGCTCTGATACGGGAGGTTCTGTTCGCCAGCCCGCTGATTTTTGTGGCGTAATTGGACTCAAACCAAGTTATGGACGCATTTCGAGATATGGTTTAATTGCTTATGCATCCTCCTTTGATCAAATTGGTATTTTTTCACACACCATTGATGATGCCGCATTGATATTAGAAGTGATTGCGGGTGCCGATAATTTTGATAGCACTGTTTCATCAAAAAATGTACCTAATTATTCAGCGGAGCTTTCTAATATTAATAATGGAAATGAAAAGCCAGTTCCTAAAAAAGTGGCTTATTTTAAAGAGACGTTATCACATCCAGGGTTGGATCCTGAAATTAAAAATCAAACCCTTGCTTATTTAGCATCCTTAACTGAAAAAGGATATACGGTTGAAGCCATTGACTTTAATTTACTGTCTTATTTAGTGCCTACTTATTATGTGCTTACAACTGCTGAAGCATCAAGTAACTTATCCAGATTTGATGGCATTAAATTTGGCCATAGAACAAAGGATGCAATAGATGATTTAACCGATTTATATAAAAAATCAAGAACTGAGGGATTTGGAGCCGAGGTACAAAGGAGAATTTTATTAGGCACATTCGTTTTAAGTGCTGGATATTTTGATGCTTATTTCACAAAAGCGCAACAGGTAAGACGAAAACTAGTTGACTTAACTAATGATTTATTCACGAAATACGATTTCATCGTTTCTCCTACCGTGCCAACGACCGCATTTAAAATTGGCACACACAATCACTCGGCTACTGAAATGTTTTTAGCAGATATTTATACGGTGTATGCAAACTTAGTGGGTATACCCGCTATATCAATTCCAATATTTAAGCATTCTAATGGCATGCCTTTTGGTTTACAAGTGATGTCAGCTTCCTTTAATGAAGTAGCCTTACTTCAATTTTCTAAAAAAATGATGGAAACAAAATAATCAATTCACATGAAATGGTTTTTTCAATTCAATCATCAGGTTTATAAAATCACACTAGTACTATTTTTTTGCACCGCTCCTTTTGCTTTTGCTATAGGACAGCAATCCAATAAAAAAACGGATAGTTTAATACAAGAAAGAATTGGGTTTTCAACTTTATTCAATATCACATCTACCGGTAATGCTGAAAAGCCCTTTCAATTTCAATTAAATTCAAGGGCCGTTAGTTTTATTCAGACTTATATGGATAAGCAAGGACCTGCTTTAATTAAAATGAAAACCTGGGCCAAACCTTATTTTAATTTATATGATGAAATTTTAATTGCAAATGGATTGCCAGTTGAATTGAAATACTTGAGTGTTATAGAAAGCCATTTAAGTTCAAATTTAACATCTTGGGCTGGTGCTGTTGGTCCATGGCAGTTAATGCCTGCCGAAGCTACTAGGTTAGGTTTAAAACTAAATCCAAATGATGAACGAACCGATTATCATAAAAGCACACAGGCGGCTGCTACCATATTAAAAGAATTATATGCAAAATATGGTGATTGGTTATTGGTAGTGGCTGCTTATAATGGCGGAGCTGGTCGTGTTAGTCGAGCCATTGAAAAAGTAGGTTCTAAAGATTTTTGGAAAATTGAATATGACCTCCCATTAGAAACCAGGAATCATGTGAAAAAATTTATTGCTACTCAGTATGTTTTCGAGTCAGAGAATGCGTCAGCATTCGATGAAAGGAATTACGTAAATGCATTCGATGAAAGGAATTACGTAAATGCATTCGATGAAGGGAATTACGTAAATGCATTCGATAAAGGGAATAAACTAAATAAAGCAAAGGATAATAAAACCAGTAGTTTATTATTGCAAACCCAGTTTCAAGAAGTTGAAGTTTCGGGTAGGTTTAAAATAAGTTTGATAGCAAAATACTTAAATATTGATCCAAGTGAGTTGGCAAATTTTAATCCTAAATTTGATCAAATTGTTTCTTCAGGGAAGATGTATTCATTAAAATTACCAAAGGGGTATTTAGAAAAATTTGAGGCCCATAAAAATGATATTTTACAGGCCTCTTTACAATCTTTATATAATATTCAGGAGTAAGCGATCATTAAAAATCGTCATCAAATTCATCCTTCTCGTCAAATAAGTCGTCGTCTTCTAAATTTAAGTCGTCATCTAAACCAAGGTCATCATCCTCGTCCTGTCCTTTTTTACCTTTACCTGCTTTTTTGGTTGATTTTTTTGGCATATCAAATTCTTCAAAATCTGGATCCCAAGAATCATCTTCTTCTGTTTTTGCCCAATCATCTTCTACTTCATCCTCTTCATCGATATCATCATCGGCTTCAACAACTTTTTTCTTAGCTGCTGTTTTGCTTAATTTTTCTGAAGGCGTTAAATCAGTTTTTTTAGCAACGGACTTTTTTTCTTTAATTGTTTTTACTGACATAGTTTATTGAAGATTACACTGTAAAATTTCACCCATTTTTTTTATTTGCCAAAAAAAAATGACTTTTTTTATTTTAAAAATTAAAGTAAAAAAACAATTTTCTGAAATTAAAGATGTATTATTTGATCCCTACCAGGTCCATTTGAAACGAACTTTACAGGCACCCCTAAATAAGTATTTATATATTCAATATATGACTTCATGGTTGCTGGCAACTCTTTGTCATTTTTCATTTTTGTAGAGTCAACATTCCATCCTTGCATTGTTTTCCAAATAGGCGTTACAGGTGTGCCAACTAATTGAAACGGAACATAGTTTATTTCCTTTCCTTCCATTTCATAAGCTATACCTAAGTCTAATGTTTCAAATGAATCTAATATATCAGCCTTTGTCATAATGATTTGTGTTACACCATTAATCATACAAGTATATTTCAAGGCCACTAAGTCAATCCAACCACAACGACGTGGTCTTCCTGTGGTAGCTCCAAATTCACTTCCAATTTTTCTTAGTTCCTCGCCCTTAGCATCATGCAATTCAGTTGGGAAGGGCCCACTACCTACACGTGTACAATAAGCTTTTGAAATACCAAACACTTCACCAATTTGTTTTGGAGAAATACCCAGACCTGTACAAACACCTGCTGAAATAGTATTACTTGAAGTAACAAAAGGGAAGGTCCCAAAATCAATATCTAACATAGAGCCCTGTGCCCCTTCAGCTAATACTTTTTTGCCTTTTGAAATTTGGTCATTAATAAAATATTCGCAATTAATGATATTCAAAGTCTTCAAGAATTCAATCGCTTCGAAAAATTCAGATTCCATTTCACTGATGTCTTCATTGAAATTGTAACTATCTAAAATTTTCTGATGTTTCATTCTCAAAGCAATATACTTGCTAATGAATTTCTTGTCCAATAAGTCACCCACTCTTAATGCGTTTCGACCTGTCTTATCCATGTAAGCTGGACCTATGCCTTTTAAAGTAGAACCAATTTTTGCTTCGCCTTTAGACAATTCAGATGCCTTATCCAATGCACGGTGACTTGGTATAATAATGTTGGTACGCTCCGATATAAATAAATTCTTTTTTACATCCACCCCCATGCTTGCAACAGCATCACATTCTTTTTTAAGGGTAACAGGGTCTAATACGACTCCGTTCCCAATAATGTTTATTTTATCCTGGTGAAATATACCAGACGGTATTTGATGTAATACCATTTTTGTTCCATTCACATATAATGTATGTCCTGCATTTGGCCCTCCTTGAAATCTTGCTATGATGTCATACTTTGGTGCAAAATAGTCCACTATCTTACCCTTGCCTTCGTCACCCCATTGAAGTCCTAAAATTACGTCTACCATGTTTGATTGTTTGAGGACACAAAAATAAGTCCTGAAAATTGCATTACCTATTTATCCTAATATAAATCCTACTAATATTTGAACTAATTTTTACACAGCCTCGGCATCGAATCTGTTAACTTGCTGAATTCCATTCAAGGATTTAATTCTATCTACTAATTCCTCCAATTCTTCCTTATCGTGCACAAATACTTTTATGGTTCCTTCAAATAATCCTTCCTTGGATTCAATTGTTAAGGCTGCAATATTTATTTTGAGTTCCCCGCTAATTATATTGGTTATTTTATTTACAACCCCAACATCATCCATTCCAATAATACTAAGACCCGTTAGGAAAGAAATTTCTTTATTCTTAGCCCACTTTGTTTTAACAACTCGATGCCCATAATTTGCCAATAATTGAGTTGCATTTGGGCAGGTTGTTCTATGAATGATTAGCCCTTTTCCAGTACTCACAAAACCAAATACATCATCACCCGGAATAGGGTTACAACATTTAGCTAAGTTATATTTTATCTGATCGCTGGATTCACCAAAAATAATCAGTTCCGAATCTTTTTTGGATAATGGTTTATGGGTATTATTTTCACCAGTCGGCTCTACTAAAACTTGAATAGGCTTTGGAGCTTCAATTTTATCCCCTAATACTTGAAATAATTTAAGCTCTTTTAAATCAATATTTTTGGTTGCAATTCGGTATAATAAATCTAGTTGACTATGTAATTTATAATAGTTCATTACTTGGTCAATATTGAAAGGATTATAAACTGCTCCAATGCCTTCCAATTTTCTTTGGAGGGTATATTTACCTTCCTCCGCAATTATCTTTTTTTCCTCTCTTAAAGCGTCTTTGATACTATTTTTTGCCTTTGCTGTTACAACACTATTCAACCAATCTTCAGATGGCTTTTGTTTGTTACTAGTAATGATTTCAATTTGATCACCACTTCTTAATTTATGACTAATGGGCACCAATTTATGATTGACTTTAGCCCCAATACATTTTGATCCAATGGCAGTATGTATGTAAAAAGCAAAATCTAAAGCTGAACTATTAGTTGGCAACATTTTTACATCCCCCTTGGGTGTATAAACATATATTTCTTCAGCTAAGAAGGAAGTTTTAAAGTCTTGTAAAAAATCAATTCCACCTTCATCTTGATTTCCGAGGGCTTCTCTAATTTGCATAAACCATTTATCAAAACGATCCTCAGTTTGACTTCCTTCCTTATATTTAAAATGGGCAGCTAAACCTTTTTCAGCAATTTCATTCATTCTTTTAGTTCTGATTTGAACTTCAACCCATTTTCCTTGGGGGCCCATTACGGTGGTATGTAAAGCCTCATAACCATTACTCTTGGGGTTACTTAACCAATCCCTTAGTCTTTCTGGTGATGGTAAATACTCATCGGTAATTAAGGAGTAAACTTTCCAGCACTCTTCTTTTTCTTTTTCAATAGGAGCATCTAAAATTACCCTAATGGCAAATAAATCATAAACCTCTTCGAAACTTACCCCTTTCTTTTTTATTTTGTTCCAAATGGAGTGAATACTTTTTGGCCTGCCATAAATTTCAAAATCAAAACCTGTCGCCGCTAATTTTTCTTTTAAAGGACGAACAAATTCATTTATATATTTTGTTCTTTCTCTTTTCGTTTCGGCTAATTTTTTTGCAATTTCTTTATAGGTATCAGACTCCAAATATTTCATGGATAAATCCTCCAACTCCGTCTTGATATTATACAAACCCATCCTATGTGCGAGTGGAGCATATACCCAAATAGTTTCCGATGAAATTTTGAGTTGCTTCTCTTGTTTCATTGCGTCGAGCGTTCGCATATTATGCAACCTATCAGCTAGCTTAATTAATATTACTCTTGGATCGTCCGTTAACGTTAATAAAATTTTCTTGAAATTTTCGGCTTGCTGGCTACTATTCGTATCCATTACGGTCGAAATTTTTGTTAATCCATCAACAATTTTTGCGATTTCATTTCCAAATTCGTTTCTGATATCATCCAATGTAATATCTGTATCCTCAACGGTATCATGTAGTAAAGCACAAATGGTACTTCGCACACCTAATCCAATTTCTTCAACACAAATCATGGCTACCGCAATGGGATGAAATATATATGGCTCACCACTTTTACGTCGCATTGTTTTATGGGCATTAGTAGCCATTTCAAATGCAGTTCTTAATAATTCCTTATCCCCCTTTTTGATTTTTGGTCTTAGTGCGCGAGACAATGCACGATACTGTCGAACAATTTCTTTTTTTTCTTGTTCCACATCTAGATTGTAGTTGCTTACAATAACTGGGGTGATATCATTTTCGGTATATTCCACTTATTACGAAATTACGTAAAACCACATGATTTTTACAAACAACAGCTAGATATTGTAACTTTGTTCACCTATGCCTTCAAAGCCATCATCAACCATGTTTAAAGGAGCACTTTTAAAAAGAGTTTTTTCTTTTATTGGTCCTTTCCATTATCTATTTTTAGCGAATCTAGTTTTAGCTATTTTATTGGCATTTGCAACACCTGTAAGACCTTATCTTATTCAATTAACGGTGAACCTTTCAATTGGCAAGGAAGTTGATATTCCTCATTGGGTTCATTTTTTTTTACCTGCTGATGCATTTAGCCAAACGGTTAAATTAATCATAGCCATTACCTTGTTTCAAGTTGTTTTTATTTTGATGGAGACCATCATGCGATTCTTTTTTTCATTTGGTATGGCTTGGCTAGGCCAACAAGTGGTTCGAGATTTAAGGAATACGGTTTATGATAAAATAATGCATTGGGAAATGCGTCAGTTTGATAAAACACCCATTGGAACATTAACCACCAGAACCATTAATGATATTGAAAGTATTAATGACATTTTTTCAGATGGATTGATTCCTATATTAGCCGATTTGTTAACTATTATTGTGACTTTAACCACTATGTTTTTTATCAATTGGGAATTAACATTGATATGCTTAATTCCATTCCCCATCATTTTAATAGCTACTTATTTTTTTAAAGAAAGCGTTAATAAAAGTTTTATTCAAGTTCGAAACGCAGTTGCTGCTTTAAATGCTTTTGTGCAAGAACATATTTCAGGCATGCAAGTGGTGCAAGCTTTTGCTGCAGAAGAAAAGGAAATGCAAAAGTTTAAAAAAATCAATGAGCAGCATAAATTAGCGAACATCAAAGCCATATTTGCCTACTCTGTTTTTTTTCCAGTAGTCGAAGTGGTATTGGCATTAAGTATTGGCTTAATTGTTTGGTGGGTAGCAGGTCAGTCATTAGATGCTGGATTGTTGGTAGCCTTTATTTTATTTTTAAATCAAATATTTAGACCGCTAAGGATGATAGCGGATAAATTCAATGTACTTCAAATGGGAATGGTCGCTGCAGAACGTGTTTTTAAGGTTTTAGACAATGAAGATGTAACCTTAGACATGGGGCAATATGAACCTGCGATCATTCAAGGAAGAATTGAGTTTAAAAATGTGCATTTTGCATACGATGAACCTAACTGGGTGTTGAAAGGAATTGATTTCAAAGTTGAACCGGGTGAAACCATTGCATTAGTTGGACATACGGGAAGTGGAAAAACGTCTATTATAAGTATTTTAAACAGATTATATCCTTATCAATCAGGTCAGATTATATTAGATGATCATCCAATTGAAAACTATTCTTTGAATCGTTTAAGGGCTTCCATTGGAGTTGTTTTACAGGATGTTTTTTTATTTTCCGGCTCGGTTTATGACAACATCACTTTAAGAAATACAAACATTACAAAAGAGCAAGTGCAGGAAGCAGCTAAGATGATTGGCATGCATGATTTTATTATGCAACTTCCTGGTGGTTATGATTACCATGTAATGGAAAGAGGTGCTACCCTTAGCCTAGGTCAGCGACAATTATTAAGTTTCATTCGAGCTCTTTTATATAATCCTTCCATTTTAATTTTGGATGAAGCAACATCATCTATTGATACCGATAGTGAATTATTAATTGAACATGCCATTGAAACGCTCATTAAAGGGCGTACCTCTATCGTGATTGCACATCGCCTTTCTACCATCCGAAAAGCCGATAAAATCGTTGTTTTAGAAAAAGGGGAGATAGTGGAAATGGGTAGTCATCAGGAGTTATTACAATTGGGTGGTTTTTACACGGCATTGAATGAAATGCAGTTTGTGGAAAAAAAATAATCAACATTTTTTTAATATATTGATTTTCAATAAGATACAACAATTTGCTTTTTTAGATTTGGGCTTAATTTTCTATTAAAAATTGCTCAATTTCAACTGCTTTATTCCTATCTTTGCCGCAAATTTTGAGCACATCATGTCCTTATTACGATTAAAAACTTTACTGGTAGCGTGTTTCAGCCTCTTTGCTTTGTTAAGTGTAACCAATTCATTTGCCAATGAAAGTACGGTTGCTGCAGAAGGGCAAATTGCTAATGCTGAGAAAAAAGAAGGTGACTTTAATGTTACTGAAACAATTTTGGAGCACATTAAGGACGATCATAGTTGGCACTTGTGGGGACATACTTCCATTCACTTGCCAGTGATTTTAAAAACATCAAAAGGATTTGAAGTTTTTTCTTCTGAAAAATTTGTTGACGAGCATCATGAGCCTGTTGTTTACAAAGGAAACTTTGATTATAAATTAATTGAAGGCAAAACAAAAATTGTAGATGCCAGTGGAAATTTAGATGCAGCCGCTAGCAAGCAATTATGGGATTTATCTATTACTAAAAACGTAGCAAGCTTGTTTGTATCTGTTTTTATTTTGTTGGTGGTGTTATTAAGCTCAGCAGCTGCTTATAAAAAAACGGGTGTTAAAACAGCTCCTAAAGGATTGCAATCCTTCATGGAGCCAATCATTTTATTTGTTAGAGACGAAGTTGCTATCCCAAATATTGGTGCAAAAAAATCTGGGAAGTACATGCCTTTCCTATTAACGATTTTCTTTTTGATTTTAACGAATAACTTTTTAGGTTTAATTCCGTTCTTTCCAGGTGGAGCGAATGTGAGTGGTAATATTGCGTTCACCATGACATTAGCAGTTTGTGTTTTTATAGTGGTGAATTTGAGTGCTAATAAAAGTTACTGGGAACACATTTTCTGGATGCCAGGTATGCACTGGAGCATGAAGTTATTTTTGGCCCCCATTGAGTTGATAGGTGTATTCACAAAGCCTATTTCTTTAATGATTCGTTTATTCGCGAACATTACTGCAGGCCACATTCTTGTATTAAGTCTGATTTGTTTAATCTTCATATTCAAAACGGTTTTTGCTTCTGCAATTGCAGTTCCATTCGCAGTGTTTATTGGTTTGATCGAGTTGTTGGTTGCATTTTTGCAAGCCTTCATCTTTACCATGTTAGCAGCAATGTATATTGGAATGGCAACAGAGGAACATCATCACGAGGCACATGAAGGAGCGGCTCATCACTAAAAAATAATTAAAGATTTTTTTCAATAACAATTAAAACGTAAAAAAATGGTAGTAGGAAGTGTTGCCGCAATCGGCGCTGGATTAGCTGCTATCGGTGCCGGAATTGGTATCGGTCAGATTGGTAAAGGTGCTGTTGAAGGTATTGCTCGTCAGCCAGAAGCTGCTAACGAAATCCGTTCTAACATGATTGTTGCTGCTGCGTTCGTTGAGGCCGTTGCCTTGTTCGCTGTGGTTGTTGCCTTATTAGGTAACGGATAATCAAGTTGGAATTTAGGTCATAGACCAGATTTCACAAACTTATTATAGGCCCTAGCACAGGGCGATGGGCCTATAATTTTTTAAGTATTGAAAGATAGAATAGAAATTATAAATAAATAATATAAATAGAGTTTTATGTTGTTAGAAATAAACCCCTTGGTGTTGCCAGATATTGGCTTGGTATTTTGGAATACCATTGCTTTTTTGGTTTTATTAATTGTATTGGGCAAATTCGCTTGGAAGCCAATTTTAAAAGCAATTCATGACCGTGAAAGCGGCATTGAGGAAGCTTTGTTAAAGGCCGACAAAATGAAAGCGGAGATAACAGCCATGCAAAATGAAAATGAAGCATTGTTGGCTAAAGCACGTGAAGAAAGAGCTATTTTAATTAAAGAAGCAAAAGAAGCTTCTGAGAAAATGGTTGCTGAAGCAAAAGATAAAGCAAAGGCTGAATACGATCGTATTTTAGCGGATGCACAATTAGCTATTACACAACAAAAAAATGCTGCCTTAATTGATGTTAAAAATCAAGTAGGGTCATTAGTGATTGAAGTTGCTGAAAAAGTATTAAGAAAAGAGTTGTCTAATAAAGCTGAACAAGAAGGTTATATTAAGCAATTAGCAGACGGAGTTAAATTAAATTAATAAAAAATGTCAAACGCTCGTTTAGCAGGCAGATACGCAAAAAGTATATTAGACCTTGCCACTGAAAAAGGGCAATTGGAAGCGGTATATACTGACATGAAATATTTGCAGGCTGTATGTACAGCAAGCAGTGAGTTTGTAAATTTATTGCGCAGTCCCATCATAAAAGCAGATCAAAAAAATAGTATTATCGATGCGGTTACTAAGGATAAAGTAAGTGCACTTACAAATGCCTTCACTGTTTTGTTGGTTAAAAAAGGAAGAGAACGCGATTTACCTGAAATGGCTTCTGCTTTTATTGAACAGTACAATGCTTTAAAAGGAATTCATCAAGTTACTTTAACGACAGCTGTTGAAGTAAGTGATGTATTGAAAAAATCTATTGAGGACAAAGTAAAAGCAGAAAATAAATTTGCAACGATTGAATTAACTACAAAAACCGATGAATCGCTTATTGGAGGTTTTGTATTAGAATTCGATAATAATTTATTGGATGCGAGTATCGCAAGAGATTTAAAAGATATCAAAAAACAATTTTTACATAACGAGTTCGTAGAAAAAATTTAAATAATCATTTATTAAAATAGACTATTATGGTGGACATTAAACCGGATGAAATATCAGCGATTCTTAGACAGCAATTAAGCAACTTTAATGCAAGTGCTGATTTAGAAGAAGTAGGTACTGTATTACAAGTGGGTGATGGTATCGCTCGTGTATATGGTTTGAATGGCGTTAGCAGTGGTGAGCTTGTGGAGTTTGAAAATGGTGTTAAAGCGATTGCCTTAAACTTAGAGGAAGATAATGTGGGTGTGGTAATGATGGGTGATAGCAAGGCTATTAAAGAAGGTGATAAAGTAAAAAGAACAGGACAAATTGCCTCTATTAAAGTAGGTAATGGTTTAGTTGGTCGTGTCATTAATATGTTGGGTGAGCCAATAGATGGCAAAGGTCCTATTCAAGGTGAATTGTATGAAATGCCTTTAGAGCGTAAAGCGCCAGGGGTAATTTTCCGTGAGCCTGTAAAAGAGCCATTACAAACGGGTATCAAAGCAATTGATGCGATGATTCCTATTGGTCGTGGTCAACGTGAATTGGTAATTGGTGACCGTCAAACTGGTAAGACAGCTATTTGTGTGGACACGATTATCAATCAAAAAGAATTCTACGATGCAGGTCAGCCTGTATATTGTATATATGTTGCAATTGGTCAAAAAGCATCTACAATTGCTGGTGTTATGAAAACATTAGAGGATAACGGTGCGATGGCTTACACAACAATTGTTGCAGCTTCTGCAGCGGATCCAGCTCCTCAACAATTCTATGCTCCATTTGCTGGTGCAGCGGTGGGTGAGTTTTTCCGTGATTGTGGTAAACCAGCGTTAATTGTATTTGATGACTTATCAAAGCAAGCGGTTGCATATCGTGAGGTATCATTGTTATTACGTCGTCCGCCAGGTCGTGAGGCTTATCCAGGTGACGTATTCTATTTACACAGTCGTTTATTAGAGCGTGCTGCGAAAGTAATTGCAAACGATGATATTGCTAAAAACATGAACGACTTACCAGCTTCTATCAAGCATTTGGTAAAAGGGGGTGGTTCATTAACTGCATTGCCAATTATTGAAACACAAGCGGGTGACGTATCTGCTTATATTCCTACTAACGTAATTTCTATTACAGACGGTCAAATATTCTTAGAAGGTAACTTGTTTAACGCAGGTATTCGTCCAGCAATTAACGTAGGTATCTCCGTAAGTCGTGTGGGTGGTAACGCGCAGATTAAATCAATGAAAAAAGTATCTGGTACCTTGAAATTAGACCAAGCATTATACCGTGAGTTAGAGGCCTTCTCTAAATTTGGTGGTGATTTGGATCCAGCTACTAAAAACGTAATTGACAAAGGTGCTAGAAACGTGGAAATCTTAAAACAAGCGCAATACACTCCATTCACCGTTGAAAAGCAAGTTGCAATCATTTACTTAGGTACACAAGGTTTGTTAAAGGAAGTGGCGGTTAAAAACGTAAAAGAATTTGAAGCACATTTCTTATTGGAAATGACTAACAAATTACCAAATGTATTAGCTGAATTCAAAAAAGGAAACTTACCAGAAGACGGCATTAAGCAAATGGTTGATTTAGCTAATAGCTTGATCCCTCAATACAAATAGTACTAATCTATATTTGAAAAACCCTGAACTTAGTTCGGGGTTTTTTGTTATTTATGTATGTCTGTTATTCAAGTAAATAATTTAAGTAAACATTTTGGCAACCTGAAAGCGGTGGATCAGTTAAGCTTTAGTGTTAATGCAGGTGAAGTATTTGGCTTTTTGGGTCAAAACGGATCAGGTAAGAGTACTACTATTCGCATGTTATTATCGCTCATTCATCCAACAAGTGGACGCATTGAATTATTTGGGAAGTCAATGGAGACTAATCGAAATCAGATTTTGGAAGAAGTTGGGGCCATCATTGAGCGTCCTGATTTATATCCTTATTTAACGGCGAGAGAGCATTTGCAATTATTTGCCAAATTAAGGAGTAAGAAAATAACAACCTCCAGGATTGATGACACCTTAATTAAAGTTGGTTTATTAGAAAGAGCTCAGGATAAAGTGCAAACTTTTTCATTAGGCATGAAACAGCGTTTAGGTATTGCGATTGCACTAGTGCATAATCCGTCACTCATAATTTTGGATGAGCCTACCAATGGATTGGATCCACAAGGCATATCGGACATTAGAAATTTAATAAAACAATTAGCGCAACAGGAAGGGAAAACGGTTTTGGTATCCTCTCATTTGCTTTCAGAAATCGAACAAATGGCTACTCAAATCATGATTATTCACAGGGGGCAAAAAATAGCCGAAGGACCCATTCAAAAATTGCTAGATCCTAATAAAATGGTTGTTCATGTAAAAACAACAAATGATGCCCAAGCATTACAGTTCATTATGTCTGGCAGTTTCAGCAATTATTTATTAAAACGTACAGATGGTATTCATTTGTGTATGCCGGATTATGAAATTCCATTATTTAATACTTCCTTAGTGAATGCAGGTGTAGGATTAATAGGGGTGGAAACTAGAAATTCATTAGAAGATTATTTTTTACAGGTTACTTCAAATTCAAATTAATGAAACAAATTATTTCCATAGAATTATATAAAATTTTTAGACGACCTAGAACTTACATTGCTTTTGCAGCTATAGCAGCCTTGATTATGGTAATTCAGTTTGGCTTAAAAATGGATGGTCAATCATATGCTGGATTTTTAATGAAAGACATTAATGATACATTGACAGTTGACGGGAAAGTGTTGAATGGCTATTTAATTTGTTATATATTATTACAATTGTTATTAGTGCATGTCCCCTTATTGGTTGCCTTAATTGCAGCTGATATGATTTCGGGGGAAGCCAATTTAGGAACATTGAGGTTATTATTTACAACGCCCTATAGTCGTACACAATGGGTTATTGGCAAATTTATTGCAGCAAGTATATATACGATTGTATTATTAATTTGGCTCGCTTTTTTAGCCTTGTTTGCGAGCATGTGGATTTTTGGTACCGATGATTTGTTTTTAATGAAGTCCAATTATGTTGTATTGATACAGGAAAAAGATGTGCTGTGGCGATATGTTGGTGCCTTTGTATTTGCAAGTTTTTCATTATTAACAGTTACCGCACTTGGATTCCTAATGTCCAGCATTGCCAATAACTCCATTGGCCCAATTGTAGGTACCATGAGTGCCATTGTATTTTTTACCATACTGAGTACTTTAAATATTCCTTTATTCTCCATTATCAAGCCTTATTTATTCACAACGCATATGAATAATTGGAAAGAATTTTTTGATATTAAGGTCGATGACAACAACGAAGCTATTTATGGGACTATTTTAAATTTGGCTAAAATAAAAACATCTCTGATAGTACTCACACTTCATATTATTTTATTTGTATCAGCATCGGTAATCATTACTAAGCGAAAAGATATTTTAAGCTAATTATTTATGTATAAGAAATCGACCCTTTTAGTTAAATATGGTTTGTTATTAAGCCTATTTTTTTTTGAATAACCGTCTGCAGGCTCAAGTTGACCCATTGATTGAACGTGTAAGTCAAAAATTAGGCTTGGTCAATGATTATGTTGCGGAAGGTGTTATGAAAACCGATGTTTCCTTTATTAAGGCAAGTTTGGGTAAGGTAAAAGTGTATTTTAAAAAACCCAATTTATTGAAGGTGAAAAAAGAAGGGGGCATATCACTATTACCAAAAGGGGGTGTTTCAGTAACCATCAATTCATTATTAAACACCAAACAATATATTGCCTTGCCAGCTGGAACGCAGGAATATAATGGCAAAACACTGAGGGTTATAAAATTAGTGCCGACAGATGATAAATTGGATTGGGTTATTTCAACTTTATGGATTGATCCAGCTGATGCGTTGGTATATAAAACGTTTACCACCACCAAGGAAAACGGTAGTTATGAAATTACTATGGAGTATGGGAGTTATGCTAACTTAGGGCTGCCAAGTAAAATTATATTTGCATTTAATACTAAGGATTATAAACTACCAAATGGAATTACTTTAGAGTTTGGGGATGATGATCCTACCGCAAAACAAAAAGCGTTGAAAAATAAAAAAGGCAAGATAGAAATCACGTATACAAATTACGTTATCAATAAAGGGGTTTCCAATACTATGTTTTAAATTCAAGTAATTATTAATCATACGAATAATGCGTACATTGATTATATTTTTATTGCTGCTGATTGCTAGCCCCCCAAAAGCACAAACAGCGAATTTTGAAACTTCCATCACAGATGCAGCAAATTATTTTAATCATATTACAAAGGATGATCAATACTCAATTGCTTTAAAGCAATTAGTGAAACTTAGTAATAGTTATCCCAAAGAGTGGCTGCCTAAATACTATGCTGCTTTGGTACAAATAAAAATCGCATTATTAAGCAAGGAAAAGATGGATGTTCAAGCTGACATTGCGATTGATTGGGTAAATAAATGCAAACTGCTACAAATTAATGACGAAATACTTTGTGCAGAAAGTTTGGCCTATACTATCAAAATGCAAGTAAACCCCGCTTTGAGATGGTTGAGTTATAAGAGTAAGATATATGGAAGTTTACAAAAAGCAAAATCAATAAATGATAATAATCCACGCATTTATGTTTTAGAGGCAAGTTTGCAATATCATTTGCCAAAGTTGTTGGGGGGTGGTTGTAATAATGCATTGCCCATTGCAAAGCGTGCTGAGAAATTATTAAACTTAGAAGATGGTAAAATAAAGTACCTGCCAAGTTGGGGGTTTACTTCCATCAAAGAAATATTGACTAATTGTATATATTAGTTCAGTACTAAATATTAATAGCCACCTTCAATTCGTTCATCCACTGCATTAGCAATCATTCTTGCACTTATTTTCTTAAGTGGGTTTAAGCGCATATCTCTATATCCTTGTCGAGCATGTATAATGCGTACACATTCAAAAATACTTGCAGTAAAGGATGCAGCATCAGCTTTATTTTTTCCTGCAATATCAAAAGCTGTTCCATGATCAGGGCTTGTTCTTACGATAGGTAATCCAGCAGTGAAATTTACACCTTCGCCAAATGCAAGTGATTTAAACGGTATTAAACCTTGATCGTGATACATCGCTAACACACCATCAAATTTTTCATGAGCACCTCTTGCAAAAAATGCGTCAGCTGAATAAGGACCAAATACCAACATTTGATTTTTGCTTTCTTTTACAGCAGGACGAATAATTTCAATTTCTTCTTTACCTATTAATCCTTCATCACCAGCATGAGGGTTTAAGGCAAGAACTGCTATGCGTGGCTTATCAATACCAAAATCTTTTTGTAAACTACTATTTAAAATTTGCAGTTTCTGTTTAATCTTATCCTTAGTGATATGTTTAGCTACATCTTGAATAGTAACATGTTCAGTAACCAATGCCATTTTTAAATTCTCCGCAACCAATAACATTAAATTTTCGGTGTTTCCAAAAGCATGTTGTAGGTATGGGGTATGGCCACTAAAATTAAATTCAGGAGACTGAATGTTTTTTTTGTGAATAGGGGCTGTTACTAATCCGTCAATTTTTTTATCTTTTAAAGCTGCAACTGCATGTTGTAATGATAGAAAAGCATATTTTCCACCAACATCGGTTAATTCGCCTGGCGTAATATTCGCTTCCTCTTCCCAGCAATTTATTAAGTTTACTTGTTTAGGATTTATTTTAGTTAAATCAGGAATCGAAGAGTAGTTGATGGGAAATTCAGGACTAAATTTTTTATAAAAATTGATGCTTTTATTATTTGCAAATATGACAGGAACCATAAAGTCCAATAAGCGACTATCGGATAGTGATTTAATGATTAATTCAATGCCTATGCCGTTTAGATCCCCGCAACTAAAGCCGATAATTGGTTTTTTGATTTCCTGATTCATGTCCATTTTATTAGGATGTAAAAGTACGCACAAAAACCTAACTTTGCTACATGCAATACACGCTAAAAAAGTCCCTTGGGCAACACTTTTTAACTGATAAGACCGTTTGCGAAAGGATACTAGCGCAATTGCTGCAATTCCCTATGGAAAGGCTAGTGGAAGTGGGTCCAGGTGCAGGAGCATTAACTGAGTATATTTATAAGGTGCCAAGTTCCGAGTTTAAGGCCATTGAGTTAGACACCGAAAAAGTGAATTATTTATTGCACACTTTTCCAGCATTAAATGGTAAACTTATTAATGAAGACTTTTTAGCAACAGCCATGCCCTTTGAAGAAAGCTTTACTTTGGTTGGAAATTTTCCCTATAATATCTCCACACAAATTGTTTTTAAAGTATTGGATTGGAAACAAAATGTGCCTGTTATGATTGGCATGTTTCAAAAAGAAGTAGCGGAGCGAATTGCTGCAAAGCCACATTCAAAAGCGTATGGAATATTAAGTGTTTTAGCCCAAGCATTTTATGATGTCACTTACTTGTTTGATGTTCCACCAAGTGCATTTAATCCACCTCCTAAAGTAGATAGTGGTGTGATTATGTTTACACGTAAGGAAAAGTTTCCAGATATGGCATCTGAAAAAAGTTTTTATCATATTGTAAAAATGGCTTTTGGCCAACGTCGTAAAATGTTGCGCAATCCCTTAAAGCCTTATTTTACAACTGCACAGTTGGAAGATCCTATATTTACAAAACGTGCCGAAAATCTTACTTATGAGGATTATGCAGCACTTACATTTAAAATGCATAACGAAAAATAATATGGCAGCTAAAGTTATTATTACAGCACCGGTACATGTTTATTTAATGGAGACCTTAACTAAAAAAGGGTTCGAAATTATTTACGAGCCTGCAATTAGTTATGATCAATTGTGTGAAATAATTACACAGGCTACTGGTTTAATAGTAACCACCCGATTAAAAATAGATGCTGCTATTTTAGATAAAGCAACTCAATTAAAATGGATAGGAAGGTTGGGAAGTGGAATGGAATTAATTGATGTGCATTATGCGAATAGCAAAGGTATAACCTGTGTAAGTAGTCCAGAGGGAAATCGAACTACTGTTGGAGAACATACACTTGGTTTATTATTGAGTTTAATGAATCGAATACATAGTAGTAATGGGGAGATAAAAAATGGACAATGGATAAGAGATGCCAATAGAGCCGACGAGTTAACAGGAAAAACAATTGGTATTATTGGCTTCGGAAATACAGGAACTGCATTTGCTAAAGTATTACAAGGATTTGATGTGAAAATATTGGCACATGATATTTATAAAACTGGCTTCGAGACAGAAAAAATAAAAGCAGTGAGTTTGCAACAAATACAGGAGGAAGCCCATGTAATAAGTCTTCATTTACCCTTAACGGAACTAACCTTTCATTATGCAAATGATACTTTTTTTTCAGCATGTAAGCTTAAACCTTATTTTTTAAGTACTTGCAGGGGTCAGGTGTCAGATACGGCTGCCATCTTAAAAGCACTTCAAAATCAATTGGTAAGTGGGGTAGGCTTGGATGTTCTGGAAAACGAGCAACTTACAAAATATAGTCCTGCCGAAAAGCACCAATTGGAATCATTATTGGAATTCCCTAATTGTTTAATAACTCCTCATATTGCTGGCTATAGTCAGGAAGCGTATTACAACATGGCGAAGGTGATATTAGAAAAATTAGCCATAATTTGACCTAATTTGCCCCATTTTGAGCATTGATTGCTTAAAATTTGCACTAAATTCAATAACTTTGAACACTGCAACGCTACAACTATGTGGCGTTGTATTTTTTTTATATAAAACGAAGGACATGAGTGAAACTAATGTATATGTAACACAGGAGACTTTTGATAAGATGCGTGAAGAACTACAAAAATTAAAATCAGTAGATCGACCAGCTGCATCAAGAGCCATTGGTGAGGCAAGAGAAAAAGGTGATTTGAAAGAGAATGCCGAATACGATGCTGCAAAAGAAGCACAAGGAATGTTGGAGTCCAAAATCAAACAATTGGAAGCAGCTATTTCAAACTCAAAAATAGTAGATACTAAAACAATTGATATAAGTAAGGTTACCATTTTAACTAAGGTAACTATTACGAATGAAGCAACTAAAAAAACAGTCACTTATCAATTAGTTGGTGAAAAGGAAGCCGATTTGAAAGCTGGAAAAATTTCAGCTTCCTCCCCAATTGGCAAAGGATTAATTGGAAAAAAAATTGGAGAAATTGCTGAAGTTCAAACACCTAATGGTGTTATAAAGTTCAAGGTTGATAATATTGCCATTTAATTACAAAATAGTTAATACTATGCTATTTATGAAGCCTTCACATCATGAGTGAAGGCTTTTTGTTCGCTGTATAATGATTAATTTCAATTTTAAATAATTTAAATGACTATCTTTTCAAAAATCATTAAGGGTGAAATACCTTCCTATAAAATTGCTGAATCAGATAGGTTCTATGCCTTTTTAGATATTTTCCCTTTACAAAAAGGGCATACTTTGATTGTACCCAAAACGGAAGTGGATAAAATATTTGATGTGCCAGATACCTATTTAAATGAGTTGATGCAATTTACTAAGCCTATTGCCAAAGCAATAGAGCAAAGCTTTCCTTGTAACAGAGTAAGTATGGTTACTGTTGGCTTGGAAGTTCCGCATGCCCATGTTCATTTAATACCTATAAATGAAGCCAATGATATTAATTTTGCCAACCCTAAACTCCAATTAACAACCGAGGAGTTCCAACAAATACAGCAGTTGATTGTAAGTAAATTATAACTGCAAAATTATTATAAATATTTCGGACTATTTGACTTTAACTCTTCCTGGATTGTTGGTGAGGAAGGCCTCCCATCCATTTGATTTTTTCGACAACTTTGAGCCCTTACCTGTTTTTGATATGGTAGGTAAAACAGGTCCACTCATTTGATACCAATGACATAATGCAACGCCCAAAGCATCGGTAGCATCAAAGTATTTAGGTTGTTTTTTGATAGACAAAACTTGTTCAAGCATTTTCCAAACCATGTCTTTGTCGGCATTACCATTACCCGTAATAGATTGCTTTACTTTTTTAGGAGCATATTCGGTAACAGGTAAATGATAGTGCATAGCAGCTGCAATAGCAACACCTTGAGCCCTTCCAAGTTTCAGCATACTTTGTACATTTTTTCCAAAAAAGGGAGCCTCAATGGCAAAATGACTGGGCTTATGTTGTATGATGAGTTCAATTATTTTTGCATGAATCATTTGAAGCCTTGCATAAATATCTTTTTCCTTATTCAACTTTAATACATCCATTTCAATAACAGTAGGCTTAGGACCGGCTTTTAGTAATGCATACCCTAAAATAGTGGTACCAGGATCAATTCCTAAAATAATGGGTGCTTTATTCATGTAGAATAAAGTTACAGATATCATATCAAATTCCGAACTTTGTCAATATGTTTAACAACTACCTAAATTCATTTATTTCAATTGGGAAAAAAAGTATTGGGTTTATGCTGTTCGTTATTTGTAGTTATGCAATTTATCGTTCCGTATTAATTAACGAAAACTGGACATTATTAGCCATCCTATTAAAAACCCAGTTGCTATCTATTGCTTTTTATCAATGGATAGTGTTATTTATACTTATGGGTCTTAATTTTTTGATAGAATCAATAAAGTGGAAAGTGGTGGTTGCCAACACCCAACCAATTACATTTATAAAAGCCTTTAAAAGCGTAATGGTAGGTCAATCTTTTGCATTTTTCACACCTAATAGAATTGGTGATTTTGCAGGCAGGGTGCTGTTTTTAAAAAAAGAAAATAAATTAATTGGGATGGCTCATTTAGCATGGGCATCTTATGCACAATTAATAATTACGCTGATACTAGGAACAATTGCATTAAATATAAATGTGCCTTTTTATCCATGGATTAATGGACTCGTGTTAAACTTTATAAAATTAGGAAGTCCTTTTGTAGGCTTATTGGTGGTCCTTTTATTTTTTTATAACAAACAATGGAAAGGAAAACTAAGTTTTTTAAATGTTGTCCAAATTGCAACAAGTGTTAAGGCAAAATTATTGCTACTTTCCTTTTTAAGATATTTAATTTTTTTAGTACAATATATATGGGTGGCATACTTATTGAAAATTCAAATTGACACAGGATGGCTAGTGGTTTCGGTTTCAATTTTATTTTTATGTTTAAGTATTTTGCCTACTATCAATGTAACTGAATTAGTGATTAGGGGGCAATTATTAATTGTTATTTTAGCTCCTTTTTTAGCCGATAAACATATGATCATTTTTTTATCTTCCTTAATATGGGGTGTTAATTTT
>CAIYUO010000104.1 GCA_903929425.1 uncultured Bacteroidota bacterium | reverse complement strand
TTGCCCGGAAAAATTACCCTCAAAATGGAGGATGGCAGAATGATCATTTCTCCATTAAAGTATTTTCCAGATTTACAAAAATTGAGTATTGACAAAAGAAAGAAACACACAATAGTGGATGATAGAACCATTTTGTTTACTTATTCTGATGCTGTATATCATTTAGAGGATTTTATAGGGTTAGAGGCTAATTGGAGAAAGAGATAGTGATAGTTTAAAATAGCCCTAACATCTTTCGAAAATTCAACCAAACTGGCTCCTATTGAGGCTACAAAGCCTCTCATACAAATGAGAGGCTTTTTTAATGCGACACAACGTCGAAAGCGCGCTTTCGTAAGTTGGGGAGCGTTAAAAAAGCCAAACGAACACGCAGTGTTTGTTTGAAAGGCTTTGGGTACGGAGCCCATTTTTGGGAAGACGTTCTAGCGAAGCGAGAACGGCAGTCCCGATGGCTTTGGGTACGGATCACCACCGAGGAAGTCGGCGAATGAAATGAGCCGACAGTCCCAATTGCTTTCAATCTAGCCATTCCTCCTATTTAGCACACTAATCACCAAACCTTTTACCATTTCCATTTCTTCAGGTTTACTTGCAGCAACGAATAAGGTAATACTAGCCAATGCATCATTACTAATAAAAGGAACACCATTTGGTGATAAAAGCAAATTGTTTCGCATTAGAAATAATAAAAAACAAGCAGCTCCAATTCTTTTATTGCCATCCACAAAAGCATGATTCTTTATTATTAAATACAATAACATAGCTGCTTTTTCTTCAACACTTGGATAAACATAACTATCCCCAAACCCTTGTTCTATTTGTTTGACAGCACTTATAAAACCTTCATCTTTCTTTTTACCAAAAACAGATGAATCTAATTCAGCACGCATTGAATTTACAATAGACTCATATTCTAAAATGTTTGGGTGTATACCAGGAACCAAACTTCGCCCTTTAATGTCTAAACGCTCATGGTCATAGTCATCCAATAATTTTAAGCCTTTACTAAACTTATCTAACCATTTATAGGCTTCATCGTTAGTCACTTCCTCTATGGCACGACTCATAATTCGAATACCATCGTGCAAAAACTGAATTTCTTGATTCTTTTGAGCTAGTCTATGCTCATTTAAGGCATACCCCTTTACTAGGTAGTCTTTTAACTTTTGGGTGGCCCATTGGCGGAACTGAACACCTCTTTTTGAATTAACCCTGTAACCTACAGAAATTATAACATCTAGGTTATAATGAATAATATCCCTATTAACTGTCCTTTTCCCTTCCATTTGAACTGTTCGGAAATTCCGAACAGTTGAAGTTTCTGCTAGTTCTTCACTCTCAAATATGTATTTTATATGTTCACTTATATTTGATTTACTACCATTAAATAGTTTGATAATTTGTGCCTGACTCAGCCACACTGTATCTTCTTCAAACTTTACTTCTACATTTATTTCATTATTTTCTCCTTGGAAAATTTCAATTTGATTTTGCATATTTTATTTTTATGCAAAACTCGAAATGTAAAAATGTATAACCTACTATTTAGGTCTAAAGATATTCGTTCGGAGATTTTCTAAAATGTTAATACCAAAATTATTTGAAACCAACAAAGCTTAATTGAAGTCTATTGCTTTAAATACTTACCTTTAGCGTAAGTATCGTAAAACGTTAGTATGATACTTAGTTTTGGAAAGATAACGACACAATGAAAAAATTAAAAAACATACACCCTGGAGATGTCTTAAGAGAAGAATTTCTTATTCCGTTAGGAATTAGTGCTTATAGACTATGTATGGATATTGGAGTACCTCAAACAAGAATATCTGAAATACTAAAAGGGAATCGAAGCATAACTGCTGACACTGCTTTGAGACTATCAAAATATTTTGGGAATACCCCAAGCTTCTGGCTAGGACTACAAAACGATTTTGATATTGAAGATGAGTTATTGCAAAAAGGAGCAGAGATCAAACTTATAAAGAGATATTCGGGTTACAAATAGCGCATGTATTGAAGCAACAAATAAATGAGCTAGCCATCTCAAGCATTACAACAATTCAAAAGCTTGAATCATAAACTGAGCAGTTTCTCCAAATTCTTTTCCTTTATTCATACGATCAATGGCAGCCCTTTCATAGGCAAGCTCTTCATTTTGAACTGTCAATATTCCAAAAATAATAGGCGTTGTATGTAGTGCAGAGAGTTGACTTATGCCATTGGTTACATATTGACATACGTATTCGTAATGATCGGTATCCCCTTTAATAATGGCTCCAATCACAATGATGGCTTTATATTTACCTGTGCTAATTAATTTATTGGCATATACTACTGTCTCCACTGCACCAGGGCATTCAAATGTATTGAATGGTAAATTATGTTCAGTTAAATAATCAAGACACCCAGCTTCTAATAAATCAGTAATATGACTATTGAATTGTGCTTTTATGATGGCAATCATTGTATATAATTTTTAATTGAACTTAATAGTATGTTTTCCTATTTCTACCTTATCATTTAGATACTGTTGATTTTGACTAGTAGCTGTTATTCCAACCTGCAAAATATTAAAAATAAATCCAGCATTCGTTAAAGCATTTACTTTTTCAGGATTATTACTGATTAAATAAAAGTCATCAATAGGTAATGCTTTTAACATCCAAATAGCATCCATATAATTTCTATTGTCTTTTGGAAGTCCTAATTTTTCATTGGCTTCATAGGTATTTAACCCTTGCTCCTGTAATGCATAAGCCGCAATTTTGTTGGCTATTCCAATTCCTCTTCCTTCCTGCCCTTTTAAATAAACAATATAACCATGTCCATTTTCGGCAATTAGTGACAAGGCGCTATGTAATTGCTGTTGGCAATCACAACGTAGGCTACCAAAAATATCACCTGTTAAACATTCACTATGTATTCTGACAATAGGTTTGTTTTCAGCATTTTTCATAGAAATCAACACCTGCTCTACTCCAGTCAAAATGTTTTCATATACTTCAATATCAAAATTTCCAAATGGAGTTGGCAAGGTAGCTCTTGAAACAAAAAGCAAATGATTTTCAGTTTGATTACGATAATCAACAATTTGCTGAATCGAAATAACCTTAAGTTCCAATCTATTTGCAAATTCAAAAAGTCCGTCTCTTCGCATCATATTACCATTGGCATCCATCACTTCGCAAATAACTGCGGCTGGTTCCCGTCCTGTTAACTTACATAAATCAACTGCAGCTTCCGTATGACCTTGTCTTACCAATACACCATTTGTTTTTGCAACTACTGGAAATAAGTGGCCAGGTTTAATAAAATCAGCTGGCTTGCTATTTGGATTAGCAATATGCGCTGCAGTAATAGCTCTTTCTTTAGCAGAAATACCTGTGGTAATGCCAAAAAATTCACTCGCATCGATACTGTCATAAAATGCGGTATGAAAAGGGTCCAAATGATTGGATGCAACAGGCGATAAATTTAATCTCTTTGCAATTTTAGGATCAAGCGCTATGCACACAAGACCTTTTGCTTGCGTTGCACAAAGATTTAATTTCTCCTGTGTTGCAGCATCTGCAGGAAAAATAATGTCCCCTTCATTTTCTCTAGACTCATCATCTACTACTAAAATGGGGTTACCATTTTTAAATGACAATAATGCTTCTTCAATGGTATTAAACATCTTTAATTTCTCTTTTATTTAATAATTGCTCCGTGTACTTTGCCAAAATATCAAATTCAATGTTTACACTATCTCCTACTCTTAATAAAGACAAGTTGGTTTTTGATATGGTAACAGGAATAATACATAATTCTATTTCGTTTTCTATCACCTTATTAATTGTCAAGCTAATTCCATTAATGGCAATAGACCCTTTATAAACAACATATTTTACAAATTGTTCAGGTACTGCAATGGTAAAAAACCATGCTTTTTCCCCGGAAATGATTTTTGCCACTTTAGCAGTCGCATCTACATGACCCAGAACATAATGTCCCCCTAAATAACCAGTAGGTTGCATAGGCAATTCTATATTTACTTTAGCACCTACTAGATAATTTTTAATAATTGTTTTGTCAATGCTTTCAGTCGAAACATAAAAGGATAAATGATTACCCTCAATTTTGATAACGGATAAACAGGCACCATCAATCGCTACACTATCTCCTATTTTTACAATAGTTGCAAACTTAGATGCATCAAGTACAAGCTCCCAACCTTGCTCATCCGGCAAAATAGATATAATAAACCCGTCAGATACAATTCCTGTAAACATATGCTAATTTCTAGGTAATTTTGAGTTGCAAAGATAATCTAAATGACTTCCGAAGACTATTTACATATTGCATTTTTATTAGCGAAAAGAGCAAATTCTAAAGATATTAGACCAAACCCATTTGTAGGGGCTATTATTGTAGCCGAAAATGGAGTAATTATTGGCGAGGGATTCCACAAAATGTCAGGAAAAGCACATGCCGAAGTCAATGCCATTAATGACGCATTAATAAAAAGCACGGATTTATCGAATTGTACCTTATATGTCACTTTAGAGCCTTGTTCCCATACCGGCAAAACACCTCCTTGTACCCATTTAATTATTAAACATAAAATTCCAAAAGTAGTCATTGGTTCCATGGATCCAAATCCATTGGTTGCTGGTGGGAAAATATTAGCCGATGCTGGCGTACTAGTTGAAACTTGTATACTACCTGAAGTTGTAGCGTTAAATGATACTTTTAATATTAATCAAATACACAATAGACCAAAGTATATTATAAAATCCGCAACAACTATTAATGGAAAAATTGCTGACAGACTTGGGAATAGCAAATGGATATCTAACAAAAAAAGTAGAGATTATGTTCATCGAATTTTAAGGACAAACGCAGATGCTATTTTAACAACCGCTCATACTGTGATTAAGGATAATGCCAAAATGAATATTAGATTGGAGGAAGCAGACGCTAGAGAATTGGACCTCATTATTATTGACAAGCAATTGGATATATTAAAACTTATAAATAAAGATTTAGCCATTTTTTACAAAAGAATTAAATCAAAGATTTATTTAGTTACGGATAAAACTTATGAAAATGAACTGCCTGAGCATGTTGAAATAATGAATGTCAACATGAATGATGGCAATTGTGATTTAATTCAATTAAGTGCATTATTATTAGAGAAAAATATTTGTGAAGTTCTTGTGGAAGCGGGTGGAAAATTAAACGCATCTCTTATAAATGAAAAAATTGTAGATGAGCTCAATGTATTTATGAGTCCTAGTTTACTAATGGATAATTATGCACTAAACGTATTTAATTCAAATGAATTACAAGCAATTGAAAATAGTGTGCAACTTACCTTGTTGGAAACGCAAACCTTTGACAGCGATATATTGTTAAGATATAAACTAGTTTACTAAATCGCTATTATAAAATACCCCCTTATTGCTAATTTGTTTTTGCGCATCTTGTATTAATAATAAGGCCACTTCTAAGATGCAATTTGCTTCAAAATGTTCGATATCAAAATTGGAATTTTGTACTGCGCTATTTTTAATATTACAAAGCTGCTCGTAAGCTTCTTTTAAACCCTGCTTAGACTTAACAATACCAGCTTGTTTACTCATAATTTGTTGTACATCCAATTTATGAATGTTATTTAAAATGGGCAATACGATGTCTACTTCAATCATCATGGGTGCTTCCATGAGCTCAGTTAATTTTGGAATGGAAAACTTGGCAAAAGCAACGGCTTCTAATAATGAATTAGATGCCAATCGATTTGCACCATGTAAGCCAGTGCATGCAGTTTCACCAATTGCGAAAAGTCCACTAATGGAAGTTTCTCCAAACTCGTCCACTTTTACACCACCGCAAGAATAGTGCTGAACTGGGACAATTGGAATAAACTCTTTTTCAATATTTAAACCAATACGCAACATGCATTCCTGTTTAATAGTCGGAAAATGCATGTCCAATATTTCAGAATTTATTTTTGTTGCATCAAGGTATACAAAAGGATTTTGCTGCAAACCTATTTCTTTTACAATAGCTCTTGAAACAATGTCTCTTGGCGCTAAATCGAGTCTTTCATCATATTTATACATAAATGCCTCGCCTTGCTCATTGCGTAAAATAGCACCCGCACCCCTCAACGCTTCAGAAATTAAAAAAGAAATTTGATTATTTTCATATAACCCCGTTGGATGAAATTGAATAAAAGATAAATTTTCAATAGTGGCCCCTAATTTACTTGCTAAATAAATGCCGTCACCAGTGGCCAATAACTGATTGGTTGATTTTTGATATAACATACCCAGACCACCAGTTGCCAATACTAATTTATTGCAAAATATATTTAAGAAAGAGTCGTTATTGGAATCATATACCCCAAGACCGAAAGAATGGTCAGCATATTTGATTGCATTTACGACACAAGTATGATCTAAAATAGTAAGGTTAGGTAATATACTTAAAGAATCAATTAATGCATCTTGAATAGCTTTACCCGTTTGGTCTTCCTTATGCCAAATTCTTGCATCACTATGTCCACCCTCTTTTGCCAAATCATAACCCCCATTTTTATTTTTATCGAATTGTGCACCCCAACTTATCAGGTCACTTAAAAATTGTGGTCCCCCTTTGACCACCTTTTCAACAATATATTGATTGTTCGTAAATGCCCCTGCAGTAAGTGTATCCTGAATATGTTTGTCAAAATTATCACCAATTGCATTAACTGCAGCTATACCACCCTGCGCCCAATTGGTATTGGTTTCATTCAATTTACCTTTACTCATTAAACATATCGATAACTTGCCTTGTTTAAATAAAGCCGTCTCTGCTAAATATAATAGTGTACTTAAACCCCCAATACCAGAACCAACAATTACAATATCATATGTTTTTTTCATATCCCTATATTGTTAGCATATTATTTAAAGCTTTTAAAGCCCCTTCCTGCGTTTTTTCATTTACTACTATTTCAGGCAGTTCATAATACAAAGTGTTGTATAATTTTTCTAAAGTGTTCATTTTCATATAAGGGCATTCAGCACATGCACAGGAGTTTGACTCTAAGGCCGGAGCAGGTATAATTGTTTTGTTTGGTACAGCCTGTTTCATTTTATATAATATGCCGGCTTCAGTAGCTACAATGAATTTATTGGAAGGCGAAGATTGTACAAATTCTAATAAAGCCTTAGTGGAACCTATAAAACTGGCTTTATCTAAAATTGCAGGAAGACATTCTGGATGAGCAATCACTTGCGCATCGGGATGTGCAATAAGCAATGCATTTAATTTATCCATGGAGATATTCACGTGAACAATACATGCCCCTTCCCAAAGAATTAATTCACGACCCGTTACTTTTTGAACATATAACCCTAAATTTTTATCAGGTGCGAAAATGATTCTTTTATCTTTAGGAATTGAATTGACAACATCAACCGCATTGGAAGAGGTACATATATAATCACTCATCGCTTTTATTGCCGAGCTACAATTAATATAACTTACCACAATTGCATCCGGATACAGCTGCTTAAAAGCTAAAAAATCGGCTTCAGGTGCTGAATCGGCTAAGGAGCATCCCGCATTTAAATCGGGCAATAACACTTTTGCATTGGGATTTAAAATTTTAGCGGTTTCGGCCATAAAATGTACCCCACAAAAAACAATCATATCTGCTGCTGCTTTTTTTGAAGCTTGCGCTAATGCCAAACTATCTCCAACAAAGTCGGCTATGGATTGTATGTCTTCACTTACATAATAATGTGCTAATATCACTGCATTTTTTTGTTTCTTCATTTTTAAAATAGCCTCTTTCAAGTCGATACCTTCCGGCACCGATCTACTTAAGTATCCTACTTTAGCAATTTCTTTTTCAAATAACATTTTATACAATTTTTAAGGATATATCCACCGCATTCACATGATGCGTTAAATCACCTAATGAAACATAATTAATTCCAGTTTTAGCATATTCCACAATATTGCTTTCATTAATTCCTCCAGACGCTTCTATGATTTTATGCGTTGAATTATGCTCCAACAATTCAATAATATCAGTTGGCTTAAAATTGTCAATTAATATTCTATCAATCATATCATATTGTTTGGCGATATTAAATTCTTCTAAGTTTTTTACTTCCACAATAATGGGAGCTTTCAAATTATTTAAAGTAACATATTTGACACAAGCCTCAATAGCATTTTTAATGCCTCCTGCCGCTTCTATATGATTGTCCTTAATTAATATTTGATCATATAACCCAAATCGATGATTCACTCCTCCGCCTATTTTAACAGCCCATTTTTCGCAAACTCTAAAATTAGGTGTTGTTTTACGCGTATCTAATACATTAACATGATACGGGTCAATAAGTTTAACAAATTTGTTGGTTTTAGTTGCAATGGCACTCATTCTTTGCATGCAATTAAGTAATAAACGCTCCAATTTTAGAATTGAATGAATACAACCGCTAATATTGCCAATAGCCTTTGTAGCATAAACCTGATCACCCTCTAAAACATTAAAGTTTACAACCAAAGCGGGATCCACTTGATTGCAAATCATACTTGCAAGTTCAATACCCGCAATGATGCAACCTTCTTTCACATAGCAAATTGCTTCTCCTTTTTGATCCATAGAAACTGTAGCTAATGTGGTTATGTCTCCATTGCCAATATCTTCTGCCAATG
>CAIYUO010000103.1 GCA_903929425.1 uncultured Bacteroidota bacterium | reverse complement strand
TCACCCAATAATGGTCCATCAACGTAAATCATGTTTATAACACCATCAGGGAGTCCTGCTTCTTTCAATATTTTCATAAATAATTGTGCAGAATATATTTGCGCATCGGACGGTTTCCAAACAACTACATTACCACACATTGCAGCCGAGCTTGGTAAATTTGCGCCAATGGCTGTAAAGTTAAATGGAGTAACTGCTAACACGAAACCTTCAAGTCCACGCCATTCCATACGATTATGAATACCAGGAGCAGATACCGGTTGTTGTTTATAAATCTCACTTAAAAAATGCACATTGAATCTTAAAAAATCAATAAGTTCACATGCAGCATCAATCTCAGCTTGAAAAGCATTTTTACTTTGTCCAAGCATGGTTGCCGCATTCATTTCAAAACGATATTTAGTCGCTAATAAATCGGCTGCTTTTAAAAATATATGCGCTCTTGCTTCCCAACTCATATTGGCCCAACTTTCACGCACTTTTAAGGAAGTGTTAATGGCTTGTTCAACATGTTGTTTATTTCCCAAATGAAAATGTCCCAATGTATGACTTAATTCATGTGGGGGATGAATGGCTACTTTCTTACCCGTACGCACTGCTTTCCCGTTAATATACATTGGAATGTCTAAGGTTTTTTTCTTTAAAGAAGATAAAGCTTTTTTCAAAGCTAATTTTTCAACTGACCCTGGAGCATATGATAATACAGGCTCATTCACAGGGGTAGGGTAATTAAAATATCCAAATTGCATAAAGTATAATTATATCAAACAAAAATAAGCAATAAATAAACATCTGTTAGGAAATGATCATAGGGAATAGTAGATTACATTAAATTTGTTCAATAATTATCAAGCATGCGATATATTTTAGTCGACATACCGGATAGAGAAAATTTTTATCCATTTACCTTAACGAGGTCACTAGCAGATTGCAGAGTTGGCATATATACTTTCAAAGAAAGATGGGAACAATATTTAAAGGAGGAATCTGGTATTTACACCGCATCTTACTTGCAAAATTTATATTCAGACATATCATTTACAAATACACAAGAATCAATATATTTTATAAATATAACCTGTATCCCTTCCAATGATTTAATTCAACAAATTGCTCAATTAAAAGAGGGTGAAAAATTAGTAAGTATAACAGGTAAATGGGTGGCAACAAAAACAAAGGAAAGAGCATTATCTAAAATTTTATTAGCAAATCATCCTCCCATCGATGCGGAGGATGTAAGTTTTATGAATAATGCAATTCATCTTTTAAGTTTACAAAAACAGTTTATTCAAAGAGATTTTGAATGGGTAAAATCCAATAATCAGAGTGGAGAAATTGACGAATCAAATAATGTAATAAATAAGGATCAAATTTTTATTGAGCCTGGAGCTATTGTTTTATGTTCAAATTTAAATGCAACAGAAGGTCCTATATATATTGGAAAAGAAGCACTTATTATGGAAGGTGTGAGTATTAGAGGCCCCTTTGTATTAGGTAAAAATGCAGTTGTTAAAATGAATACGAGCATTTATGGAGCGACCACTATTGGCCCAAATTGTATTGCTGGAGGAGAAATTAAAAATTCAATCATGATGGGAAGTTCCAATAAAGGTCATGAAGGTTATTTAGGGGATAGTATTATTGGATTTTGGTGCAATTTAGGAGCTGGAACTTGTAATAGTAATATTAAAAATACGGCAGGAGACATTCAAATGTGGAATGAATCCAAGCAACTTTGGGAAACAATTGGTCAAAAAATGGGTATGTTGGTAGGTGATTATACACGTTTTGCTATACAATCAAGTATCAATACAGGGTCTTATATTGGTGTTTGTGCCAATATTTTTGGAAATGGTTTGTTACCAAAGCATATACCAAATTTTTCATGGGGTATTACTAAAGGATACAGGATTGAGGAGATTTTTGAGGATATTAATAATTGGAAAAAAATGAAAGGCAATGTTATTTCAGATGAAGAAAAAGACATCCTAAAATACTTACATCTATTAACTGCTTAAAGCTTTTAAATTTAGTTATAGCCTTATTTTTTAATTACCTTTGCACTGCAAATTAGAACTGCATAAATATTATAAATATGTTGAATATGAGAAAGCAAATTGCTGCTGCTAATTGGAAAATGAATTTAACGCTTACGGAAGCTGAAACTTTATTGAATCAATTATTAGCTACTGAACATAATTTAACATCAAATCAAGAAGCAATTTTTGCAGTCCCAGCTATTTATATTCCTTTAGCTACGCTAAAATTATCAGGAAAAAGTAATTTTTTTATTGCAGCTCAAAACTGTCATCCAAAATCAAATGGAGCCTATACGGGTGAAATTTCTGCACCGATGCTTGCATCAGTTGGCGTTAAACATATTGTTATAGGACATTCTGAAAGACGTGAATATTTCAATGAATCAGATGCCTTTTTAGCAGAAAAAACAGATGCAGTTTTAGCAGCTGGAAGTACCCCCATATTTTGTTGTGGTGAACCATTAGTAATTAGAGAAGCAGGAACACAAAATACTTTTGTGGAAGCACAATTGATAAATTCTTTGTTTCATTTATCTGTTGATCAAATAACTAAAGTAGTCATTGCATATGAACCTATTTGGGCTATTGGAACTGGAAAAACTGCAACAAGTGAACAAGCTCAAGAAATACATGCTTACATCAGATCGGTATTTGCATCAAAATATGGTCAAGCGATTGCAGATCAGATTTCTATTTTATATGGTGGTAGTGTAAAAGCATCCAACGCAATAGAAATTTTCTCTCAACCAGATGTAGATGGCGGTTTAGTTGGAGGAGCATCCTTAGTTGCTTCTGAATTTACAGCCATAATTAATGCACTTAAATAGATTTAAAAAGACTAGTTTCAATACATGAAGAACATAAGAAATTTTTGCATCATTGCCCATATTGATCACGGTAAAAGTACCTTGGCAGATCGTTTATTGGAACATACTAAAACGATTACCGAACGTGAAATGATGAATCAGGTGTTGGATGACATGGATTTAGAACGTGAGAAAGGAATTACCATTAAGAGTCACGCGATTCAAATTAATTATATCCATAAAGGCGAGACGTATACGTTGAATTTAATTGATACTCCTGGTCACGTGGATTTTAGTTATGAGGTGAGTCGTGCCTTAGCTGCATGTGAAGGCGCACTTTTGTTAGTGGATGCTTCCCAAGGCATACAGGCTCAAACAATTTCTAATTTATATTTAGCATTAGATAATAATTTAGAGATCATTCCGGTGATTAATAAAATTGATATGGATGGCGCTAAAATACCGGAAGTGACAGATCAAATTATTGATTTAATAGGTTGTAAACAGGAAGATATTTTATTGGCTAGTGGCCGTTCAGGTATTGGTATTGAGGAAATTTTACAAGCAGTGTGTGAACGAATTCCAGCTCCAATTGGAGATACACAAGCACCATTACAAGCATTGATTTTTGATAGTGTATTTAATAGTTTTAGAGGAATTATTGTTTATTATAGAATTTTAAACGGTGTATTAAAAAAGAATGATAAAATTCGTTTTGTTGCATCAGGTAAAGATTATAATGCCGACGAGGTAGGTGTTTTGAAATTAGCCATGACACCAAAAGATGAAGTTCGAGCAGGTGATGTTGGATACATTATCACAGGAATTAAAAATGCTAAAGAAGTTAAAGTGGGAGATACCATTACACTTGCTAATAATCCAGGTGAAATGATACATGGTTTTGAGGAAGTAAAGCCAATGGTATTTGCTGGTATTTATCCAGTGAACACGGATGAGTTTGAAGAGTTACGTGATTGTATGGAAAAGTTGCAATTAAATGATGCATCTTTAACTTTTGAATTAGAAACTTCACAAGCATTAGGTTTTGGATTTCGTTGTGGATTCCTAGGTTTATTGCACATGGAAATTATTCAAGAACGTTTAGAGCGAGAATTTAACCAAACAGTGATTACAACTGTTCCAAACGTAAGTTTCATTGCATATACAACTAGGAAAGAAAAGATTATTGTAAACAATCCAGCTGAAATGCCGGATCCAGTTAAGATTGATTACATAGAAGAACCTTTTATCAGAGCACAAATTATTACCACCCCAGATTATATTGGAAACATTATCACACTATGTTTAGGCAAACGCGGTATGTTAATTAACCAAAGTTATTTAACACCATCACGTGTGGAGTTAATTTTTGAAATGCCATTAACAGAGATTGTATTTGACTTTTATGATAAGTTAAAGAGTGGAACACGTGGTTACGCATCCTTTGATTATACGCAAATTGGATTTAGAGAAGCCGATATTGTAAAAATGGATATTTTATTGAATGCAGAAAAAGTAGATGCTTTGAGCGCTTTAATTCATCGTGGTAAATCGGCTGAATTTGGACGTAAGCTTTGTGAAAAATTAAAGGAACTTTTAACTAAACAACAATTCCAGATTGCTATTCAAGCAGCCATTGGAGCTAAAGTTGTTGCTCGTGAAAATATTTCTGCAATGCGAAAGGATGTAACCGCTAAATGTTATGGTGGTGATATAAGTCGTAAACGAAAATTACTAGAAAAACAGAAAGAAGGTAAAAAGAGAATGCGTCAAATTGGTAATGTAGAAATTCCACAGGAAGCTTTCTTAGCAGTATTGAAACTGGATTAATTTAGTTTTTCTGTTTGTGGCATTGTCCATTTACCATTTTTCCATTCAAAGTAAACTTCATTACCTGTAGGTACTAATGTACTTTTCATTTTTAAGTCATTGCTTGTACTGGATAATTGAGATAAAGTGATATGACCATTTTCACTATTGTATATTATATAGCCATTACTACCTTTTTTATAATGATAAACAAAACGCTCAACGGGAGCATCTGGATAAGTTTCGTCTTTTGGATAAACAAAAAAATCACCTCCTAAAATGGGATCTTCATTTTCAAAATGAATTACTTCAATGATTTTTCTAGAAGTGAAATTATTATAATCATCATAGCCTAATAAAGTATAAAATTTAGTATTATTAAACTCAGTCAAAATAATATCATAATAAATAGCTCCCATCCATTTTTTTCTATTACAAATTTCCGCTTCAGGAGCATCAAAAGTTTCTGATTTGTCAAAAAAGGGTAATAATTTCAATTGCCCATCAATAGTGTTCATTTGTAAGGCAGCTCTTTGCAAATAGCTGTCGTCATTTAGTTTTAGTTGCCAACTGAAAATTTTGAATTTCTTATCAGGTGAAATAATTTGACTTATCGTTTTAAGAGAATCAAATGTGTAATTGAATGAATAAGGCGTTTTAAGTATTTTTACAAAAGACCTCGTAAAAATACTATCCGCTATGTATCTGTTTTCAAAGTTACTATCTTCTAGTATTTGAATTGCCAATTTTTGCAAGGAGATGCCAGTACTATCAACACTTAATTGTGCATTAGAAAATTGAAATGTACATAAAAGGATAATTGAAAATAATATTCGCTTTAGCATAATTGAAATTAGGAAATATTAATGCTATAATGACTTTGCAAAAGTTAATAAATTATCAAAACGATAATCAATAATAGAACTGGGGTAGGGAGTTTCAGGGTGAGTGGTTGCTAAAAATACAGTATGCAAGCCAGCGTTTCGACCAAAATGCATATCGCTAGTTCTATTACCCACCATGATAGACTGTTCGAAATTGATTTTAGGATATTGTTGTTTAGCTTGAAATGCCATTCCAGGTTGTGGCTTTCTATTGGGTGAATTATTATCTAAATCAGGACAATAATAAATATGATCGATTCTGCCTCCAACTTCATGAATTTTTGATTGCATATTCTTATGGATGTTGGACAAATCATCATGCGTCATTAATCCCTTGCCGATACCTTTTTGATTGGTCGTTATTACAATAGTTGTAAACTTCAATGCCAAGATGGGGAGGGCAAGTAAACTCTCGACGTAAAAATTAAACTCTTCCCAGCACTTTACATAGTCATCCTTTTTTTCAACATTAATAACACCATCTCTATCTAAAAATAAAGTCCAATTAGGTTTGACATCTGACAATTGAAAAGGCATATATAAACTGGGCTTATGTAATAGGCTATTTACCAAAAATATTAATCTCCACTAATTCGCAAATAATATGACCAACTAAAATATGTGATTCTTGAATTCTAGGAGTTGTATTAGAAGGTATATTAATCAAGTAATCACCAAGGTCTTTCATTTTACCTCCGTTATGTCCTGTAAATCCAATAGTTGTTACTCCAATAGTTTTTGCCATTTCAAATGCCTTAACAATATTGCCCGAGTTACCTGATGTGCTAATACCTACCAACACATCACCCTTTTTTGCTAACCCTTCCAACAAGCGTGCATAAATTACATCATAACTATAATCATTCGCTACTGCTGTTAAATAGGAACTATTACAATGTAAAGCATCGGAAGGAAGTGCTTTTCGGTCTTTATAAAAACGTCCGGAAAATTCAGCAGCTAAATGTTGCGCATCTGCTGCACTTCCACCATTCCCTGCAAAATATACTGCATTACCATTTTGAAATGCTTTCGTAATCACCTCCGTTACCGTGGCAATTTGGTTAACTAAATTTTCATCAGCTAGTAATTGTTGTTTAACATCTATAGATGATTTTATAATATCGGTAATAGCTTGTATTGACATAATTAAAAATTATTTTTTGCTTGCTAATGGGATAGCTTTGTTATAATTGCTGATGTAAAATTAGAAAATTATTTGCCATTTGTTCCCAACTGTACTTCTTCTTTTCTTCTTTAATATGATTTAAGTATGAATCAGCCCCATGTTGGTATAAGGTTTGTATACCTTTGGCAATTTCGAACACATTCGGTTCCACAACGACACCTACTTTCCCATTTGGTACCGTGTCAGCTAAAGCACCAACATTGGTAACTAGCATAGGGATCTCAAAATGATAGGCTAAGGGTGTAACACCACTTTGCGTAGCATGCTTATAAGGTTGAATGATAAAGTCAGCACTACATACATATTTTTTAACATCACTGTCAGCAATAAATTGTGTATTCAAAATAACAGCATCTTCAATACCTAATGACTTGATTAAATCATAATATGGTTGTGCATCTTCATAAAATTCTCCAACAATCATTAACTTAATACCCGCTTCCTTAATTTCTTTAACCGCCATTGCATTTAACAGCAAGTCCAACCCTTTGTATTGTCTAATAAAACCAAAAAATATAATTATTTTATCATTTTTGTCTATTCCGAGTGCCTCTCTAGCAGCCTTCTTGGATATCGGTTCTCCAAAATGTTTAAATATAGGGTGGGGTGATAAAAGTGTAGGCTTTTTTGAAAATAATTTTACATCTTTTGAAACCTTATCACTCATCGTTAAAAACCCATCCATAGCTCCTGAAAAGTATTTAGTAAATATTTCATCCCCAATTCTTTTCTCATGAGGAATCATATTGTCAACTATGGCAATTACTTTAGTGTGTTTATTGGATTTTACAATTTTACAAACAGTTCCTAAGCAAGGTCCTAAAAAAGGAATCCAGTATCTAACAATGATTAAATCTGGTTTATCTTTCCTTAATTTTAATCCAATGCGTAACCAATTAAATGGGTTAATAGAATTGATTCCAACATGAATAGAAACGTCCTTTGGTGCTGGTTCACTCGTGTATTGAGATGTACCTGGAAAAAGAAATGAAGGATATTGTAAACTGAAAGTTTCAATTCTTGTATTTATGTTTATGTCTGTAAAAGTTCGTGCTAATTGTTCATCAAATGCTGATAAGCCTCCTCTCAAAGGCCATGCAGGACCAATAATTACAATTGAACTTACCATCCTATTTTTTCAGATATTAAATAACTATTTCTATCGACTGCATTCCGATTAATTAATTCAGCAATAAAACCAGCTAAAAATAATTGTATTCCAATTAACATGCTAGTTAATGCAATATAAAATGCTGGTTTATTAGTAATACCTGTTTCTGGTTGTATAAATTTTGAAAAAATAATATAACCCACCGATATTGATCCAATTAAAAAGAATAGGGTGCCGATTAATCCAAAAAATTGCATAGGCTTTTTGCCAAATTTTGATAAAAATTGAATCGTCATTAAATCTAAAAAACCATTTACAAATCGCTCCCAACCAAACTTTGTTGTTCCATATTTTCTAGCCTGATGAACCACTACTTTTTCACCAATTTTTTTAAACCCAGCCCATTTGGCTAAAATTGGAATGTATCTATGCATTTCACCAAATACTTCAATACTCTTTACTACTTTCAATTGATAGGCTTTAATGCCACAATTAAAATCATGTAAAATGATTCCAGAACTCCTTCTAGCAACAGCGTTATAAATTTTTGACGGAATATTTTTAGTAAATGTATTATCGTATCTCTTTTTTTTCCATCCACTCACTAAATGATAACCTTGGTTCATGATCATATCATAAAATTCAGGGATTTCATCAGGAGAGTCTTGAAGGTCAGCATCCATCGTAACTACAATTTCACCCTGTGCTGCTTTGAAACCTTCGTTGAGGGCTGCTGATTTACCATAGTTTCTTTGAAAACGGATACCTTTTAAACTAGAATAGTTTGATTTTAATGTTTCAATCACTTTCCAACTTTCATCATCACTTCCATCATCCACCATGATCACCTCATAGCTAAATTTATTTTCTTGCATCACACGATCAATCCACCCAATTAATTCAGGTAATGATTCGGCTTCATTAAATAGTGGAATGACTACAGAAATTTGCATATGCTGATTTTATCAATAAATTATTGTCCTGCGTTATCTGAAAATGGATTTGGATTTTTTTTGGCAACAGCCGCACCAATTAATGAACCAATTGCTCCTAAAATACCAGTTCCTATGATGGCTCCACCCAAAGCAAAAGGTATGAAAAACTTCCTAGTCATTGTCATGGCTTGTTCAACCATTTCATCCGTCATTTTAGGATTTTCTATCATTTTTTTCTTAGAAAGATCTAATACTTTTTCTAACATATCAGGAAATATAACTTTAAATGCAAGAATGGTGTATACTGAAGTAATCACAATAACTACTGCTGTTGTTTTAAAACCATGCGCAAATAAATTTCCGAAAGTAACATTATGCCCATTTTGATTTGAATACAAGACCGCACCATATACTAAACCTCCAATGAAAATCGCGTAGTTAACAAAACTCAATGCGCTCATTTCATATAAATTAAAAACATAAATAACAATTGAAAAAACAATTGAAATAACACTTAATATTAATCCTTTTACGATATGGGTAGTTACTTGATTTTCCAGTTTACTATTAATTTTATTTTAAGAATTTAAACTCAATTTATTTTTTACAAAAGTACCAATGATTTTTCCTTTAAAGGTCAGATCCCAAAAAGGTGAATTAGCTGATTTGCTTTTGGAATTACTTTTTGATAAACAAGTGGAATCGTTATTTGAATAGAAAGTTAATTCAGCGGTAGCGCCTTCCTGTATGGATGCAGACGATAGATTAAATATTTTTCTTGCGTTACCTGAGAATAAAGCAACCAATTGATCGTCAGCTAATTTAGGTAATACTTGTTTTACTACTGCAAAACTAGTTTCAATACTTGCTATACCTTCATTTGCATTCTCAAATTCAATTGTTTTGCCATCCCAGTCCTGTGGAAGGTGATGCGAGCTTATGCAATCAACTGTACCATTTTCGACTGCTTTAATTAAAGCTTGTTGATCCAATTTTGTTCTCAATGGTGGATTTACTTTCAATAATGTATTGTAATCACTTAAATCTTGATCCGTGAAAAACAAATGATAGGGTGTAACGCTACATGAAATATTTAATCCTTCCTTTTTTGCAGCTGCAATTTTTTCAATTCCTTTTGCTGTACTTACTCCTGAAATATGCAATTTCGAATTTGTATATCTAAGTAATTCAATGTCTCTCGCAATAATTAATTCCTCAGCAATGGAAGGAATACCAGGTAAACCTAGTTTAGTAGACACGATTCCTTCATTCATTAGACCTAAACTACCAATGCTTTTATCAATAGGTATTTGAATTACGGTTCCGTCAAAAGCTTTTACATATTGTAATGCTTTTAAAAACAATAGAGTAGATTGAACTGGGTGTAAACCATCACTAAATGTAACAGCACCATTTTCATACATATCTATCATTTCCGCAAGCGCATTACCTTCTAATTTTTTAGAAATGGCCCCAATCGGTAAAACATGAATGGGCAATAATTCATTTTGTTGCTTGATATAAGTTACTTGAGACTTAGAATCAACAACTGGTTTAGTATTAGGTAAAGTAAAAACGGTAGTAAAACCTCCTTGTTGAGCAGCCGCAGCTCCAGAAGCTAAAGTTTCCTTGTGCTCGATACCAGGGTCGCAGAAATGAACAAAACTATCTACAAAACCTGGTGCTACAATAAGCCCTTTAATGTCTAAAATTTCGTCAGCAGTACCTGTATAGTTATCAGAAATGGAAACTATTTTATGATTTTCCAGTAGAATATCTTTGATTTTGCCATTAAAAGGCGACTGATTATAAGCAATTTTGACCTGCTTGAGTAAGGTTATCATTAAGTCAATAATATTTAATGCAATATACCTTGTTTTTTTCTATTTGACCCTATATTTGTCCCCCAAAATCATCAATTTTAGGCCTAAAAGGTCATTTCGGGTGGTAGCGCAGTCCGGTAGCGTACACGTCTGGGGGGCGTGTGGTCGCAGGTTCAAATCCTGTTCACCCGACCAAAAAAGAAATAGCAGCCAGAGTTGTTTTAGGAGGAAGAAAATCAAGCTTGCTTGAATTTTCGAGCGAATGAAACAACTCAAAGCCTCCGAAATGAAATGAAGGAGGATGCTGTTTTATGCTTTTACAGCGAGGGTACTAGGATAAAGCGAACGCAGTGAGCTAAATCCTAGTAACTGAATTTGTTAAATAATCCATTGCATTTGTCAATAAATTGTTAACTATAAATATGTAATATTTTATTCCCAAATCAATAACCAAAAGGATGTAATTTCGCACTTCAATCTTTTTAAATTTAAAAAAATGGAAAACAATACATCAGAAGGCAAATGCCCATTTACAGGTGCAACTGCAAAATCACCTGTTATGCAACCAAGTGCAGGCCGAGGAACAAGAAACACGGATTGGTGGCCCAATCAGTTACCTCTAAACATTTTACGCCAACATTCTCAATTAACGAATCCAATGGATGCCTCTTTTGATTATAAAAAGGAGTTTGCGTCTCTTGACTTAAAAGTAGTTAAACAAGACATTTATGATTTAATGACCAATTCTCAAGATTGGTGGCCTGCAGACTATGGTCATTATGGCCCTTTCTTTATTCGTATGGCATGGCATAGTGCTGGTACATATCGTACAACTGATGGTCGAGGTGGAGCGGGTGCAGGAATGCAACGTTTTGCTCCATTAAATAGCTGGCCTGATAATACCAATTTGGATAAGGCAAGATTATTGTTATGGCCAATCAAAAAGAAGTATGGTCAAAAATTGTCTTGGGCTGACTTAATGATTTTAGCAGGTAACTGTGCTTTAGAATCTATGGGTTTTAAAACTTTTGGATTTGCTGGAGGTCGTGCTGATGTTTGGGAACCACAAGAAGATGTGTATTGGGGTAACGAGCGTGAGTGGTTAGGTGATAAAAGATATAGTGGAGATCGTGATTTAGAAAATCCATTAGGCGCAGTACAAATGGGTTTAATATATGTAAACCCAGAAGGCCCTAATGGAAATCCTGATCCTATTGCGTCAGCTCGTGATATTCGTGAAACATTTGCTCGTATGGCAATGAATGACGAGGAAACAGTTGCTTTAATTGCTGGTGGACATACATTTGGTAAAACACATGGCGCGGCTGATCCAAGTAAATATGTTGGTAAAGAACCTGCAGCTGCTGCTATTGAAGAACAAGGTTTAGGTTGGAAAAACACGTTAAATAGCGGTAATGGAGTAAATACGATTACATCGGGTTTGGAAGGTGCTTGGACAACAACCCCAACTCAATGGAGTAATAATTATTTTGAAAACTTATTAGGTTTTGAATGGGAATTAACAAAGAGTCCAGCAGGTGCTCATCAGTGGAAACCTAAGGCTGGTGCAGGTTCAGGAACTGTTCCTGATGCACATGATGCAAGTATTACACATGCACCAACGATGCTTACTACTGACTTAGCATTAAGATTTGATCCTGCATATGGGCCAATTTCAAAACGCTTTTATGAAAACCCTGATCAATTTGCAGACGCATTTGCAAGAGCTTGGTTTAAATTAACCCATCGCGATATGGGCCCTCGAGCTCGTTATGTTGGAACTGAAGTACCAGCCGAAGAATTAGTATGGCAGGATCCTATTCCAGCAGTTTCACATCCATTAATTGATACAGCTGATATTGTTACTTTAAAAACTAAAATTTTAGCAACTGGTTTAACAGTAGCAGAATTAGTATCAACAGCATGGGCATCAGCTTCTACTTTCCGTGGTTCTGATAAACGTGGAGGAGCAAATGGTGCAAGAATTAGATTGGCACCACAAAAGTTTTGGTCAGTTAATAATCCAACACAACTATCTAAAGTATTAGATGCTTTGGATTCGATTCAAAAAGAGTTTAACACCACAAATAATAGCAAACAAGTTTCATTAGCTGATTTAATTGTATTAGCAGGAGCAGCTGCCATTGAAAAAGCGGCTAAGGATGGTGGACACAATGTTACTGTTCCATTCACACCTGGTCGTGCTGACGCAACAGAAGCTCAAACTGACGTTGAATCATTTGGTGTATTAGAACCATTCGCTGATGGATTCCGTAACTATGTAAAAAATCACAGTGTTGTTTCAACTGAGGAAATGTTAATTGACAAAGCCCAATTACTTACTTTAACAACACCTGAATTGACTGTTTTAATAGGCGGTATGCGTGTATTGAATACCAACTTTGATGGTTCAGCACACGGTGTATTTACCAACAAGCCTGGCGTATTATCAAATGATTTCTTTGTTAATTTAATTGACTTTGGAACTACTTGGAAAGCGAGTTCAGCATCACAACAGTTATTTGAAGGTAGTGATCGTGCTACTGGTAAAGTAAAATGGACTGGAACAAGAGTTGATTTAATTTTTGGTTCTAATTCAGAATTAAGAGCATTAGCTGAAGTTTATGCATGTGAAGATGCAAAAGATAAGTTTGTTCATGATTTTGTTGCTGCTTGGTCAAAAGTGATGAATTTAGATCGTTTTGATTTAGCTTAAACAATGCTAATTGATATTAAAAGGTGGCCAAATGGTCACCTTTTTTGTTGATTTACGGTCTTAGAATAAAAGTTTACCTTTGACCAATGAATTTTACTGACCTAAACTTGAACGCCTCCATTTTAAATGCATTGGAGGATTTAAAATATAAACAAGCCACCACGATACAACATAGAGTTTTCCCGATTGTTATGTCAGGAAGAGATGTTTGTGGTATTGCTCAAACTGGAACAGGAAAAACCTTTGCCTATTTATTACCTTGTTTAAGACAATGGAAATTTGAAAAAAACAAAGCACCTCAAATATTAATACTCGTTCCAACAAGAGAATTAGTTGTTCAAGTTGTTGAAGCAGCTAAGAAACTTTCAAAATACATGAATGTAACTACCGTAGGTGTATTTGGCGGGGTTAATATTAATACACAAGCCATTGAGGTAGAAAAGGGAGCAGATATAATAGTTGCTACGCCTGGCAGATTGTTTGATTTAATCATGAATGGTTCCATAAAAACAAAAACCATTAAAAGACTGGTGATTGATGAAATGGATGAAATGTTGAATCTTGGATTTAGAAAACAAATCACCAATATTTTGGAATTACTTCCTCAGAAAAGACAAAACTTATTGTTTTCTGCAACCATCACGGAAGAAGTAGAAAAATTAATGGATGATTATTTCACTGCACCAGAAAGAGTAGAAGCAGCTCCAACTGGAACACCTCTTGAAAATATTATTCAAACAGGATATGAAGTTCCCAATTTCAATACCAAGGTTAATTTATTAGAGTTGTTATTGTCTTCGGATGAAACCATGACTAAGGTGTTGATTTTCGCAGCTACTAAAAGTTTGGCCGATCAGCTTTATGATAAACTAATTGAATTATTCCCTGATATAGTTGGTGTGATTCACTCAAACAAGGAACAGAATTATCGTTTTAATACAGTGAACCAATTTAAAGCTGGTGTATTTAAATATATTATTTCAACCGATGTAATGGCACGTGGTATTGATGTTGCTGAAGTTACACATGTTATTAATTTTGATACGCCTGACGTACCTGAAAACTATATTCATAGAATTGGAAGAACAGGTAGAGCAGATAAAAAAGGAATAGCGATAACTTTTATAACACCCAAAGAGGCTAAAGAAAGAGAAGCCATTGAGCAATTAATGAAACAAACCATTCCAACGCAAAATCTTCCTGAGAATTTAGAAATATCTGAAATATTAACAGAGGATGAGAAGCCAAAAGTGAGAATGAAAATCATTCAAATTAAAGTGCCTAAGAAAGAGGAATCTGGGCCGGCATTTCACGAAAAGTCATTGAAGAATCAAAAAGTAAATGTGCGAAAAAATCACAAGGATGCCATGACAAAAAAATATGGTAAACCCAAAAAGCGAAAACCAAAAAAATAGTGTAAATAAATCGGTGCCCTCGTTTATGGGGGGCACCGAAAATATCTTTAGACGAAAAATTAAAAAGTCCTTATAATTTATAAAGGACTTTTTAATTGACTTAGAATCGTTCAAAATTGCTGAAGAAGAAATTACCTTCTATTGCAGCATTCTCATCACTATCACTTCCATGAACTGCGTTTTCTCCAATTGAGCTAGCGTATTTCTTACGAATTGTACCCTCTGCAGCATCTTTAAAGTTCGTAGCACCAATTAAAGTTCTGAAATCTGCAACTGCATTGTCTTTTTCTAATATGGCAGCTACAATTGGGCCACTACACATAAATTCAACCAATTCTCCATAAAATGGTCTTTCCTTATGCACTTCATAGAACTGACCAGCTTGAGTAGGGGTTAAATGAATCCATTTCATAGCTTTCACCTTAAATCCCGCTTGTATAATTTGGTCTAAAATCGCACCAGTGTAACCTTTTGAGGTAGCATCTGGTTTAATCATTGTAAATGTTCGGTTGCTCATGTTTATTTTATTATAATGTTTCTAATTATGGCCGCAAAATTACGCAAAAACATTGGTTTTGCCCTAAATTTGTGGTCTTATGCAACCAATTGACAAGTTTTTCCCGTTGTTGAAATCTCCATTTAAAGCTGTAATTACATGTCATCAAAAACCTGATGGTGATGCAATGGGCTCATCATTAGCTTTATATCATTTTTTGAACCAACTTGGACATGATGTAAAAGTGATTGCACCTACCAATTGGGCTCAGTTTTTGGATTGGATGCCTGGTGTAAATGAAGTTATTGATTTCGAATCAAACAAGGAATTATCAACCCAAATTGTAAATGAAGCAGATTATATTTTTTGTTTAGACTTTAATATCTTACACAGAACCAAGCATTTAGAGCCAGTTATAACATCTTCTAAATCAGTTAAAATTTTAATTGATCATCATCAACAACCAGATACGCCAAGTTTTGGATATGGCATAAGTGATGTGAAAATGAGTTCCACTTGTGAAATGATTTATGATTTTATTGTACAATCGGGGCATAGCAATTTAATAAACCTTGATATTGCAAAATGCCTCTATACAGGTTTAATGACTGATACTGGTTCATTTAGGTTCCCTTCAACAACGGCTTCAGTTCATAAAATAGTAGCCCATTTGAAAGAATTAGGATTACAACATGCTGTAATTCATGAGCATATATATGATCAAGGCAGTGAAGCTAGATTAAAATTTATGGGTAATGCATTTTTATATAGAATGCAGGTATTCCCGGAATTCAATACCGCATTAATAGCCATTCCAAAGACTGATATTTACAAGTTTGATCTTAAAACTGGTGATACAGAGGGTTTAGTTAACTATTTATTATCAATTCAAGGGGTAAAATTTGCCGCCATAGTAATTGATCGTGAAGAAGAAAGAAAATGGAGCTTTAGAAGCAAAGGTATCTTTGATGTTAATATATTTGCACGTAATCATTTTGAAGGCGGAGGACATGCCAATGCAGCAGGGGGTCGATCATCAAAATCTGTTGAAGAAACAGCTAAGGATTTCATTAATATATTAAATGAGTATAAAACACAATTAACACAATAAATAAAAAATGATAAAATCAACATTAAAATTCGTCGCTGCAATTGTATTGTTTGCAAGTTGTAATCAATTCGAAAAAGCGCCATCTGGAATGATGTACAAAATTTCACACGGTAGTGGAAATGAAAAATTATTAGTTCAAGGTCAATTTGTAAAAATTAACGTTGAATATCGTTTAAAAGCAAAGGATTCCGTTTTAAGTTCAACCTTTGGTTTCATTCCTGCTTATTTGCCAATTGATACTTCAAGATTAGGTAAATACAGTTTCACTGAAATAATGATGAAATGCCGAAAAGGTGATAAAATTGAATTTAACTTAAGTGTCGATACTTTGGTTAAAATGAATGCTTTACAACTTAACGAAATATTCAAAACAGGAGATGTTGTTATTGGTAAAGTAGAAATTTTAAATGTATTTGCACAAGAAAGTCAAGTTGCTGAAGATTATAAAAAAGAGCAAACAGCTGAAAAAGACAAAGAAGTTAAAACGATTGAAGCATATTTAGCAAAAAATAATATCAAGGCAGTTAAGTCTAAAGAAGGAGTATTTGTAGTTGTTAAACAACTAGGTGATGTAAATGCTAAAATTGATTCTACTAAAGCAGTAAGTGTTTTTTACAAAGGATACACTTTTAAAGGTGAAACTTTTGATACCAATATCAAACCTAATGATCCTACTGCAAAACCATATGAAGTAAACATAGGCACTGGTTCAGTTATCCCAGGATGGGAAATTGGTTTATTATATTTTAACAAAGGTGCAAAAGGTACCATTTATGTTCCAGCTATGTTAGCATATGGTCCTCAAGCAAATGGTCCAATCAAAGCATATGAAAACTTAGCCTTTGATATAGAAATTGCTGATGTAAATGTTAAAAAAACAGTAGCTCCAATGCCAAATCAAATGGCTGGTTTACCACAAGGAAATAAATAGTAAATCAACATAATTTAAAATCCTCAACATTTATTTGTTGGGGATTTTTTTGTTTATGTATGTTTAAAAAATATACTTTCCTAAATCAATAATTTGTTTCGCTTCTAAAACATCATGCACCCTAATAATGGATGCTCCATTTTGTATTCCAATAGTATTTAACACGGTTGTGCCGTTTAAAGCTTCACTCGCCGTTATGTTTAATGTTTTATAAATACTTGATTTTCTAGAAACACCCAATAAAATAGGTAGCTCTAACTCCTTCAACTGATATAAATTTTTTACAATTGAAAAATTCTCGTCTATTGTCTTGCCAAATCCGAAACCAGGATCAATTACCCAATTATGAATTCCACATTTAGACAATGCTTCTTTTTTAGCCTTAAAGTATTGCAAAATTTCATTTATTATATTTGTTCTTGGTAATACTTCATGCATCGAATTCATTTCCCCAGTTAAATGCATTCCAATGTAACCAGCATTACCATCAGCGACAACTTTAAACATGTCAGAATCAAACTTCCCACAGCTGATATCATTAATGATATTTGCTCCATTTGATAATGCTTCTTTTGCTACTTGACTGCTAAAAGTATCAATAGAAATTAAAACGGTAGGATAGATAGCCCTTATAAATTCAATCAATGGCAAAATATTATTTAATTCTTCCTTTGGGGTAATCAATTCAGCGCCTGGCCTTGTGCTTTGACCTCCAATATCAATAACGGAGGCTCCATAATTAATACAGTTTTCGACAAATTTTGCTACCCAATCCATATCAATAACCCTACTTGGCTTATAAAACGAATCCAAAGTAGCATTCATGATAGCCATTATTTGAGGACTGTTAATTTCCCAGTTTTTGTCACCGGCAGGAATTTTGAACATAGTTTTATTTTAAGGTCGTTATGCAGTATCTTGCAAGTGTTCAAAGTTATTAACTAACCCTGAAATTTGTACTTTAATAATGAACCAAACTTCTACACAATTTGATCTGGCAATTGCTAGTTGTAGTGATATTTTTATAAAAAAAACTAAGGATTATGGTACAGCTTGGCGCGTTTTACGTATTATTTCAGTGGTTGACCAAATATTCATCAAAGCATTAAGAATTAGAACTATCCAAAATATAGGTACACAAAAAATTGGGGATGACATTAAGGATGAATTTAAGGGGATAATCAACTATGCTGTAATCGGTTTAATTCAATTAAAATTGAATGATGCGAAAGTGGAGGAATTGCCCGTTGAACAAGTACAAAATATGTATGTTGAAAATGTAAATTTTGCTAAGTCAACCATGTTGGACAAGAATCATGATTATGGGGAGGCATGGAGGGATATGAGTCAAGAAAGTTTTGCTGACTTAATTTTAGTAAAATTACTTAGGATCAGACAAATTATAAACAATGATGGTAAAACATTAATTAGTGAAGGCATAGATGCAAATTTCGTAGACATTTTAAACTACGCAGTTTTTGCATTAATTCTTATTGAGGAAGGGAAACATTAATTTCACTAAGTATAATCATAAAAAATATTTTATGCAGCAATTTCTTAAAGTATTAAGATGGTCAGTAGGTTTGCTGTTCATTTTCTCTGGTCTTATAAAAGCAAATGATCCACTTGGTTTAAGTTATAAAATGCAAGAATTTTTTGACGTATGGGGAATACCATTTTTACAAGATTATACCCTAGGTTTTGCCATTGTGATGAATGTCCTAGAAATTATTACAGGTCTCGCATTAATTATCAAATTCCCCTATAAGCAAACACTTTGGTTATTATTAGGGTTGATTATATTTTTTACATTTTTAACTGGTTATGCATTATTTTCTGGTAAAATTAAAACCTGCGGTTGTTTTGGAGATTGTATCCCTTTGACTCCAAAAACTTCCTTCATAAAGGATATTGTACTTTTTGTTTCTATTGTGATTTTATTATTCAATCACAAGAAAGTTAAAACAAACCTACATCCTGCATTAGGTATATTTATTTTATTACTATTCACAGCAGGTGTGGGTTATGGTCAATTTTATGTTTTAAAACAATTGCCAATCATTGATTGTTTACCTTATAAGGTTGGAAATGATATAGGAGAGAAAATGAAAACACCAAAAGGTGCTGTTCCGGATAGCGTTAGTATTCAAATGGAATTTGAAAAAGAGGGTAAGTCCTATTTTTTTGATGCCAATAATTTTCCAGAAAACTTTGATTCCACTTATGTATACAAAAGCAGAAAAGAAGTTGTTGTTCAAAAAGGAAATGGTTTAAAAGCGGCGATTGATGATTTTGCTATAAATACTTTATCAAATATTGATACCACCGAAGCTTTATTTAAAACTGAAATACCTTATGTTTTAGTATTTACCGGAAAAGTTGATGAAACAACTCCTTGGGAAAATTTACTAAATCAATTACATAAAAAATATAAACTTGTATACATTGTAACTTCAGATAAGGCTGGAGCAACTCGACTACTTTCTAAGGAAAATATTTTAATTGGAGATATTACAATGATAAAAACGGCTGCTAGAGTTTGGCCAACGGTATTTGTTATGAATAGTGCTACGATTGTTCAAAAACAAAGTTTAGAAAACTACCTTTCAAAATAGAAATTCGATTACCCTTTTTTATAGCTAACTTAGGATAACACTGTTAAACCTAATGTTATGTCTAAGATTAAAGAAATATTACAAAAAAAAGGGCCCAATTTTAATGTAGTAACCCCTGAGACTAAAGTAGTGGAAGCATTGAACATCATGAAATCTGAAAATTTGAGTTATGTTGTTGTAATGGAGGATAGTAAATATTTGGGTATCATGTCGGAACGTGATTATACGCATAAAATTAAACTTCAAGGAAAACATTCGGAATCAACAGTTGTTAAAGAAATTATGTCAACCGATTATCCTGTAATTGGCTATGACGAACAATTACAACGTTGCATGGTATTAATGAATGTTTATAAAACAAGGTATCTTCCCATTTTTGATGAAATGGAATTCAAAGGTGTTCTTACGATGAATGATTTAATGCGTGAAGTAATCGAAAAGGATGATAAAACCAAATACAAAACCGATGGCTTATTTGAATTATAGTCGATTTTAATTTAAAATTTAGTGTGGATATATTAAGATACTATATATTCACTAACTATTTAATGATTACTTCATTAATCATATTTTCACCCATTTTCTCATTTACGCGCTCAATGATTTGGACTTTTTGAAATCCTAATTCGTTTTTTAAAGGGCCCACATTTGTTTCTATAAAAAGCTTCTTGTCAAATATGTATATCTTATTGGTATACTTGGCAATAGTTGTTCCCATAATTTCAGCCCAAACTTCCTCAATTTGTGCAGCTCTAATTCCATTTTTCAATTTGCTACTTTGAACAAATTGTTTCAATGCATCTCCGATCTTAAATAGTGCCATAGGTGCAATTTAAATTATAATTCAATTAATTGAAAACTATTTAAATGTGTTCCTAATAATTTAGCAACTCTTTCCTTGTGCGTGTCTGTTATAAAAACCTGACCATCTGTAAATTCACTTACCCAGGCTAATAATTTTTTCATTCTTTGTTCATCTAATTTTTCAAATATATCATCCATTAACAGGGTAGGAGAAAACCCTTTGTTTTCTTTAATTAATTCCCATTCAGCAAGCCTGATTGAAAATAACAAACTTTTACGTTGACCTTGAGAGGCTTCTTGTTTAAATGAATTTCCATGTATCGTTATGATTAAATCGTCCTTATGAATCCCAACATTCGTTCTCTGTAATATTTTGTCTTTATTCAGTGAAAGGGTAAGTAATTGTTTGAAATTTTGTTGATTTAATTGTGATTGATAAACGATATCTATAGCATCATTTCCTCCAGCTAAATGGTTATACAATTTGAGAATAGAGGGTAAATATTGGGTCAGCAGCTCCCTTCTAAATTCAAATATTTGTAAACCATTTTGAATAAGTTGTTCATCTAAAACTTCCAAAACAAGGGTATCTAATACTCCAGACTCAGCTGCATTTTTCAATAAACTATTTCGTTGAATCAGTACTTTATTATATGCAATTAAATGTGTTAAATAGGACGGATACATTTGTGACAATAAACTATCCATCAATCTTCTTCTTTCTTCACTCGAACCTGTAATAATTTGTACATCATCAGGTGCGATCATCACGCTGGGTATTTTACCAATGTGCTGAGATAATTTAGTGTATTGAATTTGGTCAAAATAAAATTCTTTTTTTAAGTTTTCTCTTAATACACAAGTGATGGGAATGATTGATTTATTGATTTCAAAATTTCCATGAATCCTTAGTCCCTGATAGTCATGATGTACATTTTGAACATCAGGACGATTAAAATAGCTTTTCGTAAAGGATAAATAATAAATGGCATCTAAAACATTTGTTTTGCCAGTTCCATTGGGTCCAACTATTCCCACAATTCTATGGGTAAAATCGAACACTTTGTGGACATAATTCCTGAACTGAGTTAAAGAAAGTTGTTGTAGCCTTACCATGAGTGCAAAATACATAAGAAAAAGCTGTATTTTTATTCAAATTTTAAGGAATGATCCTCATTAGTGAGCAACAGCTTCCAAGTATCGTAAAAAGGTTGGCACATCAGATATTAGAAACCTATCCAGGATTAAACAATGCCGTTATTGTTGGTTTACAACCTAGAGGCGTATATTTAAGTGACCGTATTGTAGCAGCTTTAACACAAGAATTAGCTCCAGAACAGGTTTTGTATGGTAAACTAGATATTACCTTTTTTAGAGACGATATCAGACGCGAATTGCATTTAGCAACTCAAACCCATTTGCCATTTAGTATTGAAGGAAAAACGGTTATTTTAATTGATGATGTATTATTTACAGGTCGAACTATTAGAGCAGCTTTGGACGCATTGTTGTCCTTTGGACGTCCCTCGAAAGTGGCATTATGTGTCCTAGTTGACCGAAAACCAAGTAGGGAATTGCCCATTCAACCTGACTTTTCAGGTAAAGAAATGGATACTTTAACCCCTCAAAAAGTTAAAGTTAGATGGAAAGAAAATGATGGGGTTGATGATGTAATATTACTAGCAGAATAAGCTATGGTAAGTTCAAAAAAATATATTAATTTTGTTTTTTAATGGCACTATCTACCAAACATCTTCTTGGTATTAAGGACCTCCATCAAGAGGACATACAACTTATTTTATCAACAGCTGGTCAATTTAAAGAGGTTTTACAAAGACCCGTAAAAAAGGTTCCAACTTTACGTGACGTTAACATTGTTAATTTATTTTACGAGAATTCGACAAGAACCCGAATTTCATTCGAATTAGCTGAAAAAAGGCTTTCAGCCGACGTGGTCAATTTTACGGTATCTAGTTCATCTGCAGCTAAAGGTGAAACATTGTTAGATACAGTAAATAATATCCTTAGTATGAAAGTGGATATGGTTGTTATGCGACATAGCGCCTCTGGAGCTCCACACTTTTTAGCAAAACATATTGATGCTGCAATTATAAATGCAGGAGATGGTATTAATGAACATCCTACACAGGCTTTACTTGATGCATTTTCAATGGTTGAAAAATTTGGTAGCCTAAAAGGACTAAAAGTGGCTATTATCGGCGACATTATGCATAGTAGAGTTGCTTTGAGCAATATTTACTTACTTAAAAAAATGGGTGCCGAAATAATGGTTGCTGGCCCACCAACTTTGATTCCAACCTACTTACAAGCCGCAATGGATGTTAAAGTAGAATATAATATTGATAAAGCATTGGCTTGGTGCGATGTTGCCAATGTCCTTAGAATCCAATTAGAGCGCCAAAATCAGCCTTTGTTTTCTTCTCTAAGAGAATATAACCTTGCTTATGGCATCACTATGAATCGACTGAATAAGCTAAAATCTGAAATTGTAATTATGCACCCGGGCCCCATCAACAGAGGAGTTGAAATGGATAGTGAGGTAGCTGATAGTAAGCATTCAATTATATTAGATCAGGTAGAAAACGGGGTTGCTGTTAGAATGGCCTGTTTATATTTATTAACTGGTCGGACTAATCCTGCTTAAACGAAATTTGTTTTAACAATTTTCATACTTTTAATGTATGCAAAGAATTTGTTTATTCCCCGGCACATTTGATCCAGTTACCTTGGGTCATATCGATATCATTAATCGTTCCTTACCTCTTTTTGATAAAGTAATAGTGGGTATTGGTATGAATGCTGCAAAAAATCCTATGTTTTCAGCTGATCAAAGAAGACTTTGGTTTGAGGAAATTTACAAAAATCAGCCAAAAGTAGAAGCGGCCATTTATGATGGATTAACTATTAAATATTGTCAAGAAATAGGTGCTAAATTTATTCTAAGAGGTATTCGATATGTTAGTGATTTTGAATATGAAAAAACAATTGCTGACGCCAATCGTACCATGGATAAAAATATTGAAACCATTTTTTTAACGGGGGAACCTAAATACACATCTGTTGCATCTACCATTGTTCGTGATATTTTACGAAATGGAGGAGATGCCTCACCATTTTTACCTGATGAAGTCAACAAAAGTTTGAATAATATAAAAGGTTTATAATCTATACCAACTTGAGTAAATAATCAATTACTCAACTATTTATTTTAAGTCTATACTTTTCAACAACTTCTAAAATGTTGTCATAGGTATTGTCTAAACAATGCCTTGCTGTATTCAAAGCATGCCATTCAATTTTTTCTATATCCTCCGAAGACTGAGGTATTCCATTTTGTAAGTTTTGGATGGACATATGAAACCAATAGGTGCGTTTAATCACTTCTTCATTTAAATATTTATCGAAGTAGGTATGATTGGTAAAACATAACATTTCATGCAACTGTAAGTCCACAATACCTGTTTCCTCTTGAACTTCTCTTACAGCACAGGTTTGAATCGTTTCCCCCTCGTCTAATTTGCCTTTTGGTAAGTCCCAAAAACCACGTCTAAATATCCATAAAATTTCACCTTGTGGGTTAGTAACTAATCCTCCTGCAGCAATTATTTGTGTTGGCATAAAAATGTGTATAGTATTTAGTAACTCTTCCTGTAAAATTAGGAATTAGCCTTTAAATTCGCATTTATAATATCAAATAATCATGACCAACGAGAAAGCAGTTGCAGAAAAGCTATTACAAGTAGGCGCCGTTAAACTTAGTCCTTCCAATCCTTTTACCTGGGCCAGTGGATGGAAAAGTCCAATATATTGTGATAATAGAAAGGTTTTATCATTTCCTTATGTTCGTGATTTTATTAAAAGTGAAATGTGTAATGTGATATTTGAAAAATTTGACGGTGCCGATATGTTAGCGGGTGTAGCAACTGCAGGTATTCCTTGGGGCGCCATGGCTGCCGATCAATTAAAGCTACCTTATATTTATGTTCGACCAAAACCAAAAGAACACGGTTTAGGAAATCAAATTGAAGGATCATATGATACCACTAATAAAATATTAGTCATTGAGGATTTAATATCAACGGGCAAAAGTAGTTTACAAGTGGTGGATGTTTTAAGAAATGCTGGATTAGAAGTAATAGGTATGGTTTCCATTTTTAATTATGGATTTAATTTAGCCGATGAAGCTTTTAAAGCGGCTGGTGTTCCTTATCACTCATTAACGAATTATGCTAGTTTGATTGATTTAGCTGTTGAAAAAGGGGAGATTGATTCAAATACACAAAGTACCCTCATGAAATGGAGAGAAAGTCCTTCAACTTGGAATATTGAATAATCCTGCCTTATTTTTGTATTGCTTTTAATGCTTCCCTTACCATTGATTCTTTTAAATCTAATGTTTTGACGGTGGTATAATTAATAGGAACTGTTTTTGTAAAAATACCTTTTGATAAAGATGCATTACCAACAATTGTTATTTTAAGTGGTTTTTTAAACATGATATCAACTGTATAAGGCAAAATATTGGAAAGTTCAAATTCCAACTTAGCGGGTACCGTAAAATTCGAATTAGCCATTATTATTAAATTAGTATCTAATGCATAATGAGATATTTGTTTATCATTAATTAAAATATCACAATCAATATTTTTCAAGGATAAATCAAAATTATTTGGATTATAATAGGCTACTTGTGCATTTATAACATTTTTCTTTAAGCTCGCTTTTTCAATACGAACTGATTTTACTTCCTTAAATTCAAATGATTTTGGTGAACTACAGCTTGCTAAAACAAATAGGGTAGATATAGTTAATAATTTATAATATTGCATGTATATATTTTAATAAAAATAATCGGAATTAGGTTAAATGAGAAATATTTTTTTACAAGCTTTTGTTAATCATATTAAAAACAATAAACATGATTAATGCTAATATCATTTCTGATTTACAATATTTTGGTAGTATTAGTTATATAAAGGAATTAATGCAATCCGATTTAGTATATTTTAATGGCGAACAGTTATATTCAAAAATGAGTTTTAAAAATAGAATGATCATTGGAACTGCGCAAGGACCATTACATTTATCCATTCCCATCATTGGAGGAAGAGACCAAAAAATTTCCATGAAACAAATTAAAATTGCTTATCACATACCATGGATGAATCAACATTATAAAACTATTGTTTCAAGTTACAAACGATCTCCTTTTTTTGAATATTATCATCATGATATCAAACAGATATATGCTACACAGCCTGAATATCTACATGATTTTTTAATCAATGTTAATGAATGGATCAAAAAACAAATTAAAGGAAAATGGGAAATTTCATTAATTGAACCCATCCATTCAAAAAATCATTCAACAGAATGTTTGCCCAAAAACTATGATCAAATACAAAATCCAATTGTATATCAGCAAGTATTTGAAGACAAAATTGGTTTTATGCCCAATTTATGTATACTAGATATGTTGTTTTGCTGTGGAGGAAAACAAGCAAATGGATTATTGTTGGCTTCTTAAAAACGCTGAAATCCATTTTTCATACTGTAAAATATCTTCCCATTCTTTACTATTCATCAAATAATCATTTGCTTCATCATAGTTGGAAGTATTACGCAATTGTTTTTCAAGAATTGTTCTTTTTAACTGATAGCTTTTTACAATCGATGCAATCAATAAAACATTAGCGACATTATTTTCAACAGAATCTCTGTTAATTGCTGAATTATAATTTGCGAATTGTGCAGCATTTTGATGATTTCTTATCCATTCCTTAGTTTGATTTAATACATCGGAATAAGTAATGGAAGATTCATTTAGCAGGATTTCATTTTCTTTTTTCAAGTTAACCTGATCAATTATTTCTGATTTATTCAACTGTGGTTTCGTTTGTTTTATTTTACGAGTTGAAAGTGTTTTTGTTAAGTTAATTTTATCATGCTTAGTTTCATTATTCAGTATACTAATTGTTGATTTATTATTTAAAGCCAATTGCTTGATCTCAACTAAACCTACATGATTTCCCATTAGATTTTTAAATGGCTTGACATTTATGTTAAATTGAATAAATAGTGTAAGTATAAATACGAATAAAAGACCTGTTTTATATTTAATACCACTCCATGTATCATTGACCCCATTCATTTTTTGTATGCGTTTAAGCAACTGTTTATCATTACCAATAGCGCCAAGCGTTAATCCATTTTGCCAATTATTTGAATTACTAGCAATGCCCAGTAGGGTTTTGGAATATATGATAGGATAATGCTCATTTTCAATCACAAAACGATCGCAGTCAACTTCTCTTTGTAAATGAATTTCATTGATAATCACATAACTAAATGGATTGAACCATAGCATCCTATTTGAAATTTCAATGAATAAATTTACGAGATAGTCTTTTCTTAATATGTGGGCCAATTCATGCAATAAAATAAATTTAATTTCTTGTGTACTTAATTGATTACACAATGAAATAGGCAATAATATGATTGTTTCAGTAAGTCCAAATACCATTGGAGAATGAATATTTTGAGCAACCCCAATTTTTAATTTTGACGGGAAAAGTTGCTTAAAATTTTGGATCGTATTTTTAAACTCATCCGAAAAAGAATAATCAGAATGTTTTTTCAATTGATTCAGCTTTTGAAATTGAACCACCATTTTTATCAATAAAAATAAGACTGCCAAATAATAGCATAGTCCAATTAAAAAGTAAATTCTATTTGAATAATCATATTGCCAACTTGAAAAAATAAGTTGTTGTGGTTTAATGATTGAAAAGTCAAGTACAGTATATACTAAAGTTATATCCAGTAAAAAGGAAAGGGTAGCAGTCAATAAAATGGAACAACCAATGATAAATAATGACTTAGCACTTAATGTTAGGTTTAATTCAATAAACTTATACAATACCCATCCTAAGCCAAGTATGGTTATGCTATTCAAAATAGCAATAGGTATATGTACCAAATACTGCATTTATTTGTTTTCTAATTTATCAATAAGTTGCTTAATTTCTAATAATTCTTTTTGAGATGGATTGTGTGAACCTAATGCCTGTAAAACTAGTTTTGAGGAACTACCACTAAACAATGTTTTTATCATTTTACCTAAATAATGATCCTGAGCTTTTTCTTTTTCTAATTCAGCTTTGTATATATGCGTTTTAGAATCTACATTTCTAGACACTAAACCTTTTTCATGCATAATCTGCATCAATTTCAGCGTAGTGGTGTAACCAACTTCTTTAGTTTGGTAAATTATATCATGTACGTCTCTAACGGTTGCTAACTCCTTTTCCCATAAAATACTTAGGATTTCTAATTCACTTTCAGTTGGTCGGAATGTTTTAGGCATAGATTTACGATTGTATTCGTATGCAATCTAAGAAAAACTGGGAATTAACAAAAAATCCCCCCGAATATTCAGAGGGATTCATGTTAAAATATATTTAAAATAGCATTACTTCTTCTGTAAAAAGTTACTATATTTTGCATTTTGTTCATCTGTCAATGCTTTACCATTTACAGTGATTTTACCATCCTTAATTTGGATATTTACATTATCTGTTGGTGCTAGACCATCTTCTTGTAAAGCTTGAACTAATGTCTTAGTATCAGCTGAAATAGTAACAGTTTGCGCTGAATCACCAACCATTTTAGTTGAATCAGTACTGATTACTGATAACTCAACAGTTTGTGTTTTTATAGTAGCAGCTCCTGTTGGGTGCATTTTAGCTAATGTTGGAGCCAATACCAATGAAACAATTGACATTAATTTAATCAAAATATTCATTGAAGGACCTGAAGTATCTTTAAAAGGATCACCCACTGTATCACCTGTTACAGATGCTTTATGTGGTTCTGATTTTTTATAGAACATTTCACCATTAATTTCAACACCTTTTTCAAATGATTTTTTAGCGTTATCCCATGCACCACCTGCATTGTTTTGGAAAATTCCCATTAACACTCCACTTACAGTTGCACCTGCTAAGAAACCACCTAAAGCCTCAGGGCCTAATGTGAAACCAATTAAGATAGGAGATATGATAGTAATTGCACCAGGCAACATCATTTTTTTCAAAGAAGCTTCAGTAGAGATTGCCACACACTTATCATATTCTGGCTTACCTGTACCTTCCATAATTCCAGGAATGGTACGGAACTGACGACGAACTTCTTCCACCATTGCCATTGCAGCTTCACCCACCGCACGAATCGCTAATGAAGAGAAGATAAATGGAATCATACCTCCAACAAATAAAGCCGCTAAAACGTCTGCTTTGTAAATGTCAATATGTTGATTATTTGGCATCGCAACACCTACAAAGGCAGCGAATAATGCTAATGAAGTTAAGGCAGCTGAAGCAATAGCAAAACCTTTACCACTTGCAGCAGTTGTATTTCCAACGGCATCTAAAATATCTGTTTTCTCTCTTACCTCAGCTGGTAATTCACTCATTTCAGCAATACCACCTGCGTTATCTGCGATAGGACCAAATGCATCAATTGCTAATTGCATAGCAGTTGTAGCCATCATACCTGCAGCTGCAATAGCCACTCCGTATAAACCTGCACAAGCATAAGAACCATAAATACCAGCAGCCAATACTAAAATTGGCAAGAATGTTGATTCCATACCAATGGCTAAACCACCAATAATATTGGTAGCATGACCTGTACTAGATTGTTTAATGATACTTAATACTGGACGCTTGCCCATTGCAGTGTAATATTCAGTGATAATACTCATTAAAGTACCTACTATTAAACCTACAGCAATCGCACCAATAACTCCGTTTCTTGTAAATTCTAATCCACGTAAAACCATTGTTTCTGGTAAAATATAAGAAACTAAAAAATAACATGCAACTGCAGTTAAAATCATAGAGCCATAGTTACCCATATTCAAAGCCTTTTGAACTACAGCAGTAGTCAAAGGTGCATTTTCGCTAATTTTTACAAAGAAGGTACCAATGATAGATAATATAATACCAACACCAGCTATCATCATAGGTAATAAAATGGGAGATAACCCACCAAAATTGTCAATTAAAACAGTACCATTTGGACCAGTTACTTCCTGACCTAAAACCATCGTAGCTAATACAGTTGCAACATAAGAACCGAATAAATCAGCACCCATACCTGCTACATCACCTACGTTATCACCTACGTTATCTGCAATGGTTGCAGGATTACGAGGATCATCTTCAGGAATACCAGCTTCTACTTTACCTACTAAATCCGCACCTACGTCTGCAGCTTTAGTATAAATACCACCACCTACACGCGCAAATAACGCAATAGACTCTGCACCTAAAGAAAACCCAGTTAAAACTTCGATTGTTCTTAGCATCTCTTTTGGATCACCAGATACATAGAAATACTCTTTTAATATTAAATACAAACCACCCAAGCCCAAAACGGCTAAACCAGATACGCCTAAGCCCATTACTGATCCACCTGTAAACGACACATTCAACGCTTTTGATAAACTAGTTTTTGCTGCTTCAGCAGTTCTTACATTTGCTTTTGTAGCAATTTTCATTCCGATATAGCCTGCAGTAGCACTGAAAACAGCACCTATCACAAACGCTACAGCAATAGACCAATGGCTATCTTCGTTTTTAGTAGCCATGAAGCCTAATAATAAAGCAACAATTACTACGAAGTATCCTAAGATCTTCCACTCCGCTTTTAAAAACGCCATGGCACCTTCAGCAATATAGGTGCTAATTTCTTTCATTCGATCATTTCCAGCAGGTTGTCTAGATACCCAGCTGAATTTCAACATGGTATACAACAAACCCACAATACCCATTGCCGGAACGGCATAAAATAACAAATCTTTCATAAGCAATAAATAAGTAATTTAAATTACGATTAAGGTCTGCAAAAATAGGGCGAAAAGCCCAAAAAAAGGCAAAAAAGGGCAACTTTACTCAAGTAATGAGGTAGTATCTTGTTTACCTGTAATAACTGAGGCAATTTCCTTCCCTTTGTATATAGTTTTATTGAATCTATTACCTAAGATGATAATAGATGTTGAATTAGATAAAAGTCTTGTAAATACAGTGTTATTCCCATGCCACCAACCGTTATGGTAAATTATT
>CAIYUO010000102.1 GCA_903929425.1 uncultured Bacteroidota bacterium | reverse complement strand
TGACCAACATATAAACTATCTTGAATATAAAAAATGTCAGCCTCTATAGAACCAAAATTGTTATCGTAGGCAGTATAAAATGGGTTTGCATTTTCATAATCATTATGAGAATGGGTGTTTTGCCCACTTGCTTTATTCATTAATGATAAAGCAATGATGACTAATGTGATTTTAAAATATTGCATTATATATTTTTTGTAAATTTTAAATGTGTTGCATTGAATTTGTTATTCTTATAAAATTCATGTGTTTCTAGTCTTTTATTTTGAGCAGTTACTTCGAAGCTGATACAATCTATTTTTTTAACATTTCTTCCATATGATTAATCAGTTTTCTCCCAACTCCACTGCTTCGATATGCGGGTTTAACAAATAGCTCTTGTATCTCTGCCACTTTCCCGCAGTGATGTAGCAAATATTGTATATGACAACTAATCAAGCCCAAACATAATCCCGTGTTGTCTTCCGCAAGTAAATATATTTTATTTTCATCCCTAATATTATGAATAAATATGTTTTGAAAGTCATTGATGTTAAATGTAGTTTCTTCTAATTCACATATTTGTTCATATACCGTTAATATATCTTTTATTTCCACTCGTCTAATAATCATTTCACTTATTTTTTCTTCCATTTTTTTTGTTTTCCTTTTATTATTATGAAATTATAAATTTTATATTAACTGAATATTAATTTGTTAATACATTACTACTATTAATATTGAGGTAACAATAGTCGTGTTAAAATTGCACAAAATTTAACATATGCAAGCATTATTCAAGAAGGTTTTAATAGGCGTAACGCTATTGACTTTCTTTATTTCGAATGTCTATTCACAAGACAGCAGAATTGTGACAGGTAAAATTCAAACAACTACTGGGCAAGGTATTGCTGGGGCAGTTGTAAAATCGATTCCTTCTAACAAAACTGTACAAACGGATAGTTTAGGTTTTTTTAAAATTAACATTTCAAAAGGAGATGTAAGTGTTCAAGTTAGTTCATTAGGTTTTTTGGCACAAACTTACACTTTACGTAATGAGAGTAATTTTTCACTAGCATTACAAGAAGACACAAAAGCTTTAACCGATGTAGTTGTTACTGCTTATGGTATTAAAAGAGAAACTAAAAAAATTGGATATTCAATTCAAGAAGTAAAAGGAAGCGACTTGATTAAAGCAAGAGACGCAAACCCAATTAACTCTTTAGCTGGTAAAGTGGCAGGTTTAACAGTAGGTGCAAGTGCCGAAATGTTAGGTCGCCCTGAATTAGTATTACGTGGGTCTAAAGACTTATTATTTGTAGTGGATGGTGTACCCGTAAACACAGATACTTGGAATATTTCTCCTGACGATATCGAAACATATACAGTTTTAAAAGGTACGAATGCTTCGGCTTTATATGGTTTTAGAGGTTTAAATGGCGCGATTGTTATCACTACTAAAAGAGGTTCAAAAGATAAAAAAGGATGGCAGGTTGATGTGAATTCAAGCACTATGTTTGAAAGCGGATTTTTAGCTTTACCACAATCTCAAGCTGAATATGGCCGTGGTACAAACTATATTTATTCATATGGTGATCAATTGTATGATAATAAACAACGTTTACCTGAATGGGGTCCTCGTTTTGAAGGTCAAATGATTAAACAATATAATAGTCCTTATGATATTGTAACGGGTATCAGAACTGCTACTCCATGGACTGCAAAAGGAGCAAATAACTTTGAAAACTTTATGCAGGACGGCCTTATCAATACTAATAATATTTCATTATCAGGCGCTACTGAAAAATCTGATATAAGAATATCGGTTTCTAATATGAGTCAAAAAGGTATGGCACCCAATACAAAGTTAAATTCTTATAATTTTGCAGTAAATGGTGGTTATAATGTTTCTAAAAATTTCAGATTAGAAGCTAGCTTAAATTTTAATAAGCAATATTCTCCTAATATTCCTGACGTAAACTACGGACCTAACTCATACATTTATATGTTTAAGGTTTATGGAGCTGCCGATTATGATGTTAGAGATTTAGAAGATATTTATAAAGGTCCACAAGGGGTTCAAAACTTATTCCCGTATGCACAAGAATATGGTCGTGAAAACAGTGCATGGTTCATGGCTAAAAAATGGTTACGTTCTCATGATAAAACAGACGTGAATGGTTATGTAAAAGCTTCTTATAAAGTTAATAGCGACTTAAGTTTAAATTTACGTTCTCAATTCTCTACTTGGAGCCAACTAAGAACTGAACAAGTTCCTTCAGGTGCAAACTTGAACACATACACTCCTTGGTTCGTTTTTGGATGGTATGGTGACTACCATGAGGATAGCAGAAGATTGTTTGAAAATAATACCGATTTAACGGCTAACTATGATAAGAAAATTGGTCAAATAGGTATCTCAGCATTAGCTGGTGTTTCTGAAAGATCATTTTCTTATAATTCATTCTGGGGAACTACAAAAGCATTAGCAGTTCCAAACCTATATGTATTATCAAACTCTAAGGATGCTGCATTATCATATACTTGGAATTCAAGAATGCAAGTGTATAGTGCATTTTACTCAGTGGATTTATCTTTGAGTAAATATGCAACTTTATCTCATACAGGTCGTGTGGATCAATTATCTACTTTACCTGATGGAAATAATACTTTCTTTTATCCTTCAATATCCATTAGCTCTGCATTAAAAGACTATTTGAATTTACCTTCATTTATTACTTTTGCTAAAGTACGTGCTTCTTATGCTGACGTAAAAGGTGGTTTAACGCAAGCAACTGTTCCTTCTGCATTTACTGCAATTACTGGTTCAAGTACGAATGGTGGTTTATTAGGATATGGTTCTGATTTATACAGTTCATATGATGGGCCTTCTTATGCAAACCAAAATTCATATGCTTTCCAATCTTATTATAATGGTACGCCTTCAGTAGGTTATTCAAATACTATTGCAAATAGCACTTTAAAGCCATTTGACCGTACTTCATATGAAGGTGGTATTGATTTAAAATTTGCTAAAAATAGATTAGGTTTTGATTTCACTTACTTTACAAGTTTTAACGGACCACAAATTTACGCTTTACCAGTAGCATCTTCTACAGGGTATAGTGCTCAAAACGTAAATGGTATTACTTCAAAGAAAGTTGGTTTTGAGATTACTTTATCTGGTACACCTATCAAAACTGCTAATTTTAACTGGGATATTAACGCAACTTATGCTACTTATAAAGAAACATTGGATGCGATTTATGGTACTGAAACTGGTTTAGCTTTGAACAATCACATTTTTAAAGTGGGTGATCGTTTAGATGCGATTTATAGTTCTGGATTTGTTCGTGATGCGTCTAACAATATTATATGGTCAGGTGGTACTCCATTAAGAGCACCTTCAGACATCACTAATAATAAATTCTTAGGTTTTGCTAATCCTGATTATACATTTGGTATCAGCAACAAATTCTCATACAAAAATGTGAGCTTTGGATTCCAATTTGATGGTCGTATTGGTGGTTCAATTTATGATGGTATTTATCATGATGGTATGAATGGTGGTACTTCACTTGAAACTACACAAGGTGCTATTGGTGCTGCTCGTTTAGCTGAGTGGCAGTCAACAAATAATGGAACAACCTCTATCGTTGCTAAGTATGTTGGACCAGGTGTTAAAATTGTATCAGGTACACCAAAATACGCAGGCGGAGCAATTACGAATTTATCTGAATTAACTTTTGCACCAAATGATGTTGCTGCTAAAGTACAAACAATTGCAGGTGGTTCTGGTTATGGTGGAGTAGACGAATATTGGATGACAAGTCGTTCATTTGTAAAATTACGTGAAGTAAATCTTGCCTATTCTTTACCGGCAAATGTATTGGCTAAGTTGAAGTTTATTAAGGGTGCTACTTTCTCATTAGTGGGTAGAAACTTATTGTACTTCGCAGAAAGAATGGATCAAGACTTAGATCAGTTTGCCGCTGGATTCAACGATTCTGATAGATCTCTTCAAAAAGGTGGTCCATTACAGTCTGCAACTGCAAGAAGATTCGGATTTAACATTAATCTTAACTTCTAAATTTAACAATGTATAAAAGTAATTATATGAAAATCAAAATTAGTAATATCATCTTAGGCTTAGTAGCTGTAAGCTTTGGTATCACAGGTTGCCAAAAAGGTGATTTGTTATCCAATCCGAATGTAGCTGCTGAAAGCTCTACCATCCCTTCATCATTAATATTAAATCACATTACAGCGAATTTAATGAAGGATGAAGATCCAATTGTTTCAACCGTATGGAAGTGGAACCAAAATACAGTATCTAACTATACTTACTATTATGGTAATAACTCATACAACTGGTCAACAACAGGTACTACTTATGACAATATCAAGTATTGTTTTAAAATGGAAGAACAAGCTTACAAAGCTTACGGAAATAAAACCAATGTGTATTTTGCATTAAGTAAATTTTTTAAAGCATATTCTTACATTTGGTTAACACAAAGAGTAGGCGATATCCCAATGTCACAATCCAATAATGTTGCTACTTTAGAACCTAAGTATGATACACAAAAAGATGTGTATAAGCAATCATTAGCATTATTAGATTCTGCAAACTTACAATTAGCTGCTTTAATTTCAACTGCTAATGCAAATACAAAAGTTGACGCAGGTGATATTTTTGGATTAACTTATTTACAATGGCAAAAAGCGATTAATACTTACAAATTAAGAGTATTAATTTCTTTAAGCAAACGTGCTGATGACAATGCAGATTTAAACATTAAGTCTCAATTTGCTGCTATTTTAGGGAACTCAACATTGTATCCAATTATGGCTAGTAATAGTGATAATGTAGTGTACAAATACAATAGCGCCTATAACCAATATCCTCCTCAACGATATGGTTATGCTCAATACAATAACTGTATTAATATTTCTAAAACTTGGATTGATGCAACGGTTCCTAATAAAGATCCTCGTGTAATAGCTTTATTGTCACCAGGTAATTTAAGTATTGATGCTGCTAACCCAGTTGGAAGCTTTAGTAACTATGTAGGACAAGTACAAGATTCTTCAATTGCTGCGATGAAATTTACTTTCACCAATAATACTTACTTAGCTAGCCTTAGCTACAACCGTTATATGACTCCTTCAAATATTGGTGGAACTATTTCAGAGCCATATATTTTAGTTGGTTACAGTGAAATGTGTTTTAACATTGCGGAAGCAATTAATAGAGGTTGGGCAACTGGCGCTACTGCTAAGTCATGGTATGATAAAGGTGTGCAAGCATCTTTAGACTGGTATGGAATTAAGCAAGGTGGTACAGTGACTGTTGGTAATAATGATGGTACTAAACCAAATATAGGCACTGCCACTTTAGATGTAAATACTTTCTTAACAAATATTACATATGCTGGTGACAACGCCTCTGGATTAACTCAAATTTTAAAGCAAAAATATGTTTCATTCTTCTTAAACTCAGGCTTCGAAAGCTTTTATCAATGGAGAAGAACAGGTATTCCTGCTTTCAAAGAAGGTGGTGTTGGAATTGGTACACCTACATTTACAATTCCATTAAGATGGCAGTATCCAGTAGATGAAACCAATTATAATACTGCAAACAACAAAGCGGCTTTACAGTCACAATATGGTGGCACCGATGATTTGAATGCTAAAATGTGGTTAATTAAATAATTTGATCTTCGGATTTATGATACAAGTGGGGAGCATTGCTCCCCACTTTTGTTATTATTTTAGCGTAAAAGATGAGTTTTAAGAAAAGTTCAAAACCTTATATTTTTAAATTTTAATTTTTATGAAAAAGATTTTTTTTGGCTTATTACTGATTGTTACTGCTTTTAACTTAAATGCACAAATTGCAGATAGTAGTATTAGAGAAATTAAATTACAAGGTGCGGTAAATTTTAGAGACCTTGGTGGCTATCAAACCAAAGAGGGTAAAACAGTTAAAATGGGTTTGCTATTTCGCTCTGCTGCATTGAATACATTAACTGATGCCGATGTTGCTAAAATTGCCTCTTTACATATTAAGTATGATTTTGACTTTAGGGGTCCTTATGAAGTTAAAACAGCACCTGATAAAATTCCTGCTGGTACAAGGCGTATTTCGTTACCTGCTGGTAGTGAAAATGTAGGTGATAGTAATTACATGAAAAATATGAGTAAGTATATGAAGTCTGATTCATTTTTAGTTAGTTTCTATACTGTATTGACACCTTATAAAGACCGTTACACTCCCTTATTTGATAGTTTGATTGCCAATAAAAATGCATCACCAATGTTGTTTCATTGCACAGCAGGAAAAGATAGAACAGGAATAGCTGCTGCTTTTATTTTATATGCTTTAGGGGTTAATGAAGAAACTATTTTTGATGATTACGAAGCCACTAATTATTATCGTCGTAATGAAAATGCAAAAGCCATTGCTCAAATGACAAAATATTATGGAATGGATGAAAAGGTAGCTACCAGTATGATGGGTGCTAAGAGAGAATACATTAAAGCTACTTTTACCACCATTAAGGCGCAATATGGAACCATGGAAAACTATTTAGAAAAGGTATTGGGACTGAATAGTAAAAAAATCAAACAACTAAGATTAATTTATACTAGGTAAAAAAGTAAATTACAGGACTTAAAAGGTAGTCTCCTCAAATAGAGCAAGTTCAACTTGCTCTATTTTTGTTTGCGAACAATGTCATTCACAATCATATCAGCATGCACAATGGAGTTTTCAATAAATAAACTATGGGTATTCATTCCACCGCATATAACGCCGGCTAAATATATTCCTTGTTTATTGGATTCATGTGTTTCGGGATTATAAATTGGTTTTTTTATTTCATCATTAGATAGTTCAATACCTATTTTTTCTAAGAATGACAAATTGGGTTGGTAGCCAGTAGCTGCAATCACCCAATCATTTGGAATTTCAATCATACCATCAGGGCCATTGATGATGATATTATTTTCGGTTATTGAAATAACACTAGCATTGTAATAGGCTTTTATGGAGCCTTCTTCAATTCTATTTATAATATCTGGGCGAGCCCAATATTTTACTCTTTGCCCAATCTCCTCATTTTGAATAATCATCGTAACATTGGCTCCTTTTCGCCATGTCTCTAAAGCGGCATCCACCGCTGAATTATTTGCCCCAATGATGGCTACATTTTGAAAAGCATAAAAATGAGGGTCCTTATAATAATGAGTTACCTTAGGCAAATTTTCACCTGGAACATTCAATAAATAGGGGATATCATGAAAACCTGTAGCAATAATAATATTTTTGGATAAATAGGTTGATTTACTTGTTTTAATTTCATATTGAGGTTGTCCTTCATCAATGTGGTTACTATTAATATTCACTACTTCTTCAAATAAATGAATATTTAAATTCGCCACTTTTGAAACCCTTCTATAATACTCTAAAGATTCGTTTCGATTTGGTTTTGCTTGTATACATACAAATGGTATATTGCCTACTTCCAATTTTTCAGCAGTAGAAAAAAATGTCATTTGTTGCGGATAATTATATATCGAATTCACTAAGCACCCTTTTTCGATTACCAAAAAATTAAGATTTTGTTGATTACATGCTAAAGCACAGGCAATACCAATTGGCCCTGCACCAACAATTACAACATCATATTGGAATATTTTATTCATTGTACAAAACTAATTGAATATTGGCATCAAAATTAAATTTGCTTTTAATAGCTGGGTTAATATTTAGGTAATAATTAGTTAACTATTTATTCATGTAGTTAACACCATTTGGACTTGTGATTATTTTAGTTTTGAATTTCCTAAAATATTTATGAATTTGTCCAATATATTAATTTGAATTCATTATCCATTCATAAAAAAAGTGATCAAATGTATAGTGCAGTTTATGCTGCGTTGATATGTTTTTTAACCTATGCCTGTATTTATGCTTTTAGAAAGCCATTTACCGTTGGTATTTATGAAAATAGGCCTTCCTATTTTGGTATTGCTTTTAAGAATTTATTAGTAATTGCTCAAGTATTGGGTTATACTGCTAGTAAAATATTCGGCGTAAAATTTATTGCAGAATTAAAAAGAGTTGGCAGGGGTAAACTTATTTTGATATTAGTTTTAATGTCATGGATACCATTGCTTTTGTTCCCGTTAGTACCCCCTCCATTGGGTATTATATGTTTATTTTTAAATGGGCTTCCATTGGGGATCACATGGGGAATTATATTCTCTTTTGTAGAAGGTCGAAAAGCCACTGATTTTATAGGGGCAGCCTTAGCGGTAAGCTTTATTGTATCATCAGGAGTCGTAAAATCAATTGGCAAATGGCTTGGCGTTACGTTTAATTTATCTGAAATGTGGGTGCCTTTTTATACGGGTTTATTATTTTTTATTCCTTTGATTTTGTTAGTGTACGGACTTGAAAAAATACCTGCACCAACCAATGAGGAAGTAGCCTTAAAATCAGAAAGATTGCCAATGACTAAAATGGAACGTGTACATTTTTTTAAAAATTTTATGCCTGGATTAATTTCCTTTATTTTTATTTATGTAGTGCTTACTTTGTTTAGGGACTTAAGAGATAATTTTGCAGCTGATATTTGGTCTAATTTAGGGTACGCCAATAGCGCTAATGTTTTCACTAATACCGAATTGCCTATTGCAATTATTGTTTTAATATTAATTGCAAGTATGATTTTAATTAAAAACAATAAAGCTGTTTTTTTTATTAGTCAATATATTGTATTGGTTGGTTTTATCATAGTTGGGGTAAGTACATTCCTATTTCAACATAATTTCATAAATGGATTTAATTGGATGTTATTAGTGGGTCTTGGTTTGTATATGGGATATATACCCTTTAATTCCATTTTATTTGATCGCATGATTGCCACTTTTCGATTAAAGGGAAATGTAGGTTTTTTGATGTATTTAATGGACTCCTTTGGATATTTTGCTTCGGTGTTGGTAATTGTTGTTAAAGGTGCTGCCCATATCCAATTAAATTGGGCACAATTTTATGCAAATGGAGTATTTTATTTTTCAATTGTAGGATTTATAGTTTCCACATTTTGTATTGTTTATTATATAGGTAAAATAAAAAAATTAAATTTATGAGTGATAAGACTGCTATTGTAGTGGGTGCTGGAATTTTAGGAATGGCTACTGCTCGAGCCCTTGCTTTAAAGGGTTATAAGGTTACTATTATGGAAAAATCACAACAATCATTAGGAGCATCAATACGAAATTTTGGAATGTTATGGCCAATTGGTCAACCCGATGGGCAATTGTACGAACGTGCAATTCGATCAAGAGAAATATGGAAAGAATATTTAAGCGATGCTAAAATACCATTTGATACTTGTGGGAGTATTCATTTGGCATATGATCAAGAAGAACAAGATGTTATTGAGGAATTATATAATCATTTTTCGAAGTCACAAAGGCCTGTTACAGTTTTATCACCAACTGAAATACTAAATAAGTTTAACGGCATTAATGGTGAAAATTTAAAAGGTGCTTTATATAGTAATGACGAAACCATTATTGATCCTCGAGAAGGTATCAAAAATTTGCCTGCATATTTAAAAAGGTATTATAATATTGATATTTTATGGGGCACTGCGGTTACCAATGTTACGATCAATACCGTTTGGTCCTTTAAAACCAAATATAATGCCGATTTAATTTGTGTTTGTTCTGGTGCAGATTTTGAAACTTTATACCCTTCAAAATTTAAAGAACTACCTATTATTAAATCAAAACTCCAAATGATGCGTTTTGTTTCAAAGGATACCAATTTTAAAATTGGAACCTCAGTTTGTGGTGGACTTTCATTGCTTCATTACAAAAGTTTTACAGCTTCAAGTTCATTAGATAAATTAAAAGAAAAAATAGAGGCCACCTTACCTGAATATATTAAAAATGGTATTCATGTTATGGTTTCACAAAACGATAGAGGTGAGTTAACGGTAGGTGACTCACATGAATATGCATTAGATTTTGAGCCTTTTGACAATCAATATATTAATGAGTTGATTTTAAATTACTTAAAAAAATTAATGCATATTGATAATTGGGAATTACAACAAACATGGAATGGAATCTATCCAAAAATGACCAATGGCGATACTGATTTGTTTTTAAAAATGGAACCAGGCGTATATATTATTAACGGCATTGGGGGTAATGGGATGACCTTGTCTTTTGGATTTGCAGAAGAGGCGGTAGCTAAAATTTAATTATATAAAATGATATAAAAATGGAAAAGACACAAGTGGTTGATTTTATTATAGAGTTGTTTAACACTAAAGGCGGCGATTTATATGGTGGCGAAGCGGTAACACAACTCGAGCATGGTTTACAAGCTGCACATTTCGCAAAACAAAATAAGGTTTCAGATGAACTGATTACGGGTTCGTTATTACATGATATTGGACATTTATTACATGACCTACCTGATGATGCTACTGAACAGGGTATTGATGATGTTCATGAAGCATTAGGTGCTCAATTTTTAACAAAATATTTTAAAGACGAAGTTGTTGAATCAGTGAAGCTTCATGTTGCTGCTAAACGTTATTTATGTTTTGTTGAACCAAGTTATTATGATACACTATCCCCAGTTTCTAAAGCAAGTTTGTTATTACAAGGAGGTATTATGAGTGAATTTGAAAAAGAAACTTTCGAAACTAATTTATTTTATAAGCAAGCAGTTGATTTGAGAAGATGGGATGATATGGCAAAAGATCCAACACTAAAGGTGGATCCTATTGAAAGTTATAGAACAACAATACAAAACGCATTAAAATAAAAGTATGAAAATTTCCATGGTTGTTTTTGATATGGCGGGCACTACTATTGATGAAGATAATATAGTGTATAAAACATTGCAAAAGTCCATAAATAAATTTGGCATTGATGTGTCTTTAGAGGGGGTATTAGCAATTGGTGCAGGAAAAGAAAAATTGAATGCCATTGAGGATATTATTAAAGTCCATGGTAATGCAAATGATTTAGCAAAAGCGGAATCCATTTTTAAATTATTTCTGGAAAGTTTAGCAACTGCTTATGATGCTTTTGAGATAAAATCAATGAAGCATGCTGAATCGGTTTTACTTGATTTACGTGCTAGAAATATATTAGTGGTATTAAATACGGGGTATGATAAAAACACGGCAAATTTCATTTTGAATAAAATACAATGGCGTCAATTTTATCATTTTGATTTATTAGTAACTGCTACCGATGTTACTAATTCTAGACCTGCGCCAGATATGATTACTTATGCAATGAATTTATTTTCGATTAACGACTCTAAAAAAGTGATCAAAGTGGGGGATTCTAAAATAGACATAGAGGAAGGGAAAAATGCGAATTGTTTATTTACTATTGGAGTTACTACAGGTGCTCAAACAAGGCAACAACTTTTAGAAGCAAATCCCGATTATATTATGGACGACTTAAATGATTTAATTACTTTACTTAATTTGAATTAATTTATGTTAGCTGAACAATGGACCATTAGAAAAGCGATGATTGATGATTTAGATTATTTTTTAGAATCTTACAATCATATTTACGGTATACAGTATAATAAAAATACTTTTCTTGAATTATTTAAGAAAAAATTAAAAAGTCAAGCCAGTTTAATGTGTGTTGCCGTAAACACACTCAATCATGCAATAGGCTGTATTGTATGTGAAAAACAAGAGACTTTTCAATTATTAAAACCAGTTTTACAAATAAAAGAGTTTTTCATTTCTCCAAAATACAGAAAGCTACATGTAGCAGATGAACTTTATATTTTTGTTGAAAATATAGCACTTAAATCAGGCATTACTAAAATAGAAGTGATGTGTAATTTAACTGCAACGACAACTCAATATTTTTATTTAAAAAAGAAATTCACATTGGAACGAAAAACATACGTAAAGGCCATTTAGATTAAGGGTTAATCATTGATATTATTTTCCTTTATGAAATCAGTGCAATATTGTTTAATCATCTCCCTTACGCTCCTAAATTCATCCAATACTTGTTCATCCGTTCCGGTTGCTTTTGCAGGGTCAGGGAAATTGTGATGAAACTTTTGTGCTTTTGTAGGGAAGAAGGGGCAACGTTCTTTTGCGTTATCACAAACCGTAATCACATAATCAAAATCAATTCCAAAATACTCGGTAATATTATTAGAGGTATGCCCTGATATGTCGATACCATCTTCTTTCATGATAGTAATTGCCTTAGGATTAACACCATGCGTCTCCACACCTGCTGAATATACATTTGCTTTTCCTTTAGTCATTTCAGCTAAATAACCATGTGCAATTTGACTTCTGCAACTATTGCCCGTGCATAATACTAAAATATTTTTCATAATTCATTTACTTAATTCAAAGGTATTAAAAAAGCCTAGTCTTTCGACTAGGCTTTCACCACTCAAAACCATATGAATATTTACGCCGCTGTAAAAGCGTCAGAAACTCCTTTGTGTAAAATTTTTCCTGCTCTAATATTTAACCCTTTAGCTAATGCAGGGTTTTCAGTACAAGCTTTTTCCCATCCTTTATTGGCAATTGCAATTGCATAAGGCAAGGTTGCTTGTGTTAACGCTCTTGTACTTGTTTGAGGTACTGCACCAGGCATATTTGCAACACAATAATGTGTGATATCATCAATGGTGAAGACAGGATTTTCATGTGTTGTTGGTTTACAGGTTTCAATACATCCGCCTTGATCCACTGCAACATCCACAATTACCGAACCTGCTTCCATTAATTTTAAATCTTCTTTCTTCACTAAATGCGGTGCTTTCGCGCCATGTAATAAAACCGCTCCAATTAATAAATCGGTAGTCGGTAATTTTTCCTTTATTGCTAATATGGTTGAATATTGTGTAACCACATTTGCTGGCATGACATCACTTAAATATCTTAATCGTGCTAAATTAGTATCCATCAAAGTTACATTGGCGCCCAATCCTGCAGCCATTTTTGCTGCTTGTGTTCCAACAATACCCCCACCAATGACTAGTACTTCAGCTGGTTTCACACCTGGTACACCACCTAATAATTTTCCTTTACCACCAAAAGGTTTACCTAAATAATAAGCACCTACATTAATTGCCATTCTACCTGCAACTTCAGACATTGGTACCAACAATGGTAATGATCCGTCAGCTAATTCCACTGTTTCATAGGCAATACAAACTGCATGTGTTTTTATCATTGCGTCGGTCAATTCCTTTGAAGCAGCAAAGTGGAAATAGGTGAATAATATTTGTCCTGCTTTTATTAATGGAAATTCAGCAGCCAATGGCTCTTTTACTTTTACAATCATCTCTGCAATTTCATACACTTCATTAGCCGTGTTTAAAATACTTGCACCCACCGCTTTGTAAGCTTCGTCAGAAAAACCTGACCCAATACCAGCATTGGTTTCCATATATACATGATGACCCTGTCTCACTAATGCATCCACACCTTCAGGCGTTAAACCTACTCTGTACTCTTGAATTTTAATTTCTTTTGGGCATCCGATAATCATAATTAGTAGTTTTATTACTGCGTAAAGTTCATATAAAAGAAAATATTTTTAATTAAATTAATAAATACAGTATAAAATACTTCAAAATACGTTAAATATAGAAATATACAGTATTTTTAGCTTGCTTTTGGCCGATTTCCCGAAATATTTACGCTCAAACTATATAGCAATGAATCTAGATCCAATCGACTTATCTATTTTACGCATCCTTCAAAAAAATGCCTTGGCGACTTTAAAGGATATTAGTGCTGAAATTAATTTATCAGTAAGTCCAACACATGATCGCATTAAAAGATTACAAGCTGATGGGGTCATTGCAAATTATGTTGCCTTAATTAATCGAAAGAAAATTGATTTAGGGATGGTGGTATTTTGTCATGTTACATTGGACAAGCAAACAAAAAATAACTTTGCCGAGTTTGAGCAAATCATTTTACAATTTGATGAAATAATTTCGTGTAGTTTAGTATCAGGCAGTTTTGATTATTACTTAAAAGTTGTCACCAAGGATGTAGAAACCTATAATAAATTTTATCAAGAAAAACTAGCAGTGCTTCCCATGGTAGCGCATATTAATAGCTTATTTGTAATGGATGAAATTAAAACTACAACAGCATTACCATTTTAATAAATAGACATGTACAACATTCCTCATTTCAAAGCTAGCAATCATCAAGAAGTTATTGACTTTATGCACGCCAATCCTTTTGTTACCATTTGTGGTGTGGATGCAAATGGTCTGCCTGTAGCAACTCATATTCCAGTGCTGATAAAAATCGAAAACGATATAGTTACCATTAGCGGACATATGATGCGCAAGCAAGATCATTCCAATGCGTTTGAGATCAATAAAAATGTATTGGTCATTTTTTCGGCACCTTCGGCATTTGTTAGTGCTAATTGGTATACCACAAAAAATATGGGAAGTACTTGGAACTATCAGACTGTTCATGCACGCGGTACGCTTGAAATAAAGGACGAAGCGCATTTGCGCCAATTGCTTACTGACTTAACTTTGCATTTTGAAAAAGATGTTGATTCGCCAACGCAGGTAAAAAATTTATCGGAGGAATATATGCAGCAAAACATGAAAGCCATATACTCATTTGATATTGTCGTAACGGACTTGCAACACGTTTTTAAATTAAGCCAAAATAGAGATGAGGCTTCACATGCAAATATTGTAAATGAACTAAGCAATGGAGCGCCTGCTTGTAAGCATATGGCCGCGGCGATGTCTAAGAAAAATAGTTAAGCAAAAAGCCAATTGTTTATCACTGCAAAATTTTATTATTTGCTTGGCTCAATAAGGTCCCACAAATTTCCATAAATGTCTTTGAATACAGCAACAGTTCCATAATCTTCAACATGTGGAGGGATGGTAAACTCAACACCTTTGGAAGTATAATTTTCATAGTCTCTATAAAAATTATCGGTGTATAAAAATAAAAATACGCGTCCTCCTGTTTGGTATCCAATAAGTTTTTCTTGTTCGGGTGTAGCTGCTTTTGCAAGTAATAAGGTGCATCCATTTTCAGCACCATTCGGCTGCACCATTACCCATCTTTTAGTTTCAGATAAAACCGTATCCTCAATTAATTTGAATCCCAAAGTATTTGTATAATAGGTAATAGCTTCGTCATAATCTTTTACAACAACAGCTATGTGTGCTAAATTTTGTTTCATACTCAAATGTACAAATATTTGAAAGGTTTATATACCTTCACAAAAGTTTTAAAACCTAATAATGGCAATAACAAAAAATTTGATTTTTGATTTAGGCAATGTTTTATATGACATTGATTTTACTAAAATGTAT
>CAIYUO010000101.1 GCA_903929425.1 uncultured Bacteroidota bacterium | reverse complement strand
CTATCAATCTCAAATAAATCCGAAATTAACGGTCTGATATAATTCTGTTGATGCTATAACCTTTACCTGATTTTTTCAATTAATCAGTTACTATTGTTTCCAAACTTTCAAAGATCTTAATGTGCTTATTTTGCGCGCTATTTATCGTAGCGGGGTGCAAAGGTAAGAACAATATTTTAAGTAGCAAAACTTTATTCAAGAATTATTTAAAGAATAATGAATAAGTTAAGCCAGCTAATTTCGAAGAACTACTCTTTTTTTAAAGAGGGACGGCAAAGATACAGTAGGTAATTTGATCTACCAAAGTTTGATTAAATTATTTTTAATTTTTTCGAACTTTTATTTCCTGTAAACCGCTTCAGAGAACTTTCCGTTGTGATGTTTCATCGTTAACGGGCGGCAAAGATAGGGAGCTTTAACAACTGGCCAAATATATTGTATACTATTTTGAATATTTTTTCGTTCAAAGTGCTCAAAATAAGCATATTATGATATGAAACCCAATAGGGATAAGGCTTTGGGTACTACCCAATTTTTTGAAAATAATCAGGATAATTTATCTCAGAAAGGTATAATCCATGAGCTGGAGTCGAAAAATCAACATTTTGTTCATTTTTTGACTCAATAATAGCAATAAAATCAGTCGTATTTAGCTGTCCTCGACCACAATGCAGCATCGTTCCTACTAGTCCTCGTATCATTCCTCTTAAAAATCGATTAGAATCAATGCTAAAAGTAAGTATTTCCCCCTCTTGCTCCCATTTTGCCTTAGTAATACTGCATTCAAAGGTATTTACCGTTGAGTTTTTCTTTGAAAAGCTTTCGAAATTGGTATGGTTTAGCAAGGTATCTGCAGCATATTGAAGCGCTTTTATATCCAATGGAAATGGATAAAACCAGGATCTCCCATCTAAAAAGGGGGATTTTTTGGAATGTATCTTATATATATAGGACCTTTTTACAGCATCAAACCTGCTATGCGCCTCATTAGGAACCGCATAAATATTATTGACCACTATACTATTAGGCAGTAATGAGTTTAAATTATAAATATGCTTGCTAGTAATGGGAATGTCAGTATCAAAGTGCAGGAAATTTTGCAGTGCATGTACACCTGCATCGGTTCTTGAAGCGCCTGTCAATGAAATAGGTTCCCGAAAAAGAATATTCATTGCATTTTCTAACGCTCCTTGTATAGTTTGTTGATTAGCTTGAATTTGAAATCCGCCAAAATCAGCACCATTATAAGCAACTTCAATAAAATATCTTTTCATTCAACAATATTATGGCACTAAACTACAAAATATTTATACAAGAATATTTTAACTACTTCAATTAAGCAGCTTTCATAACTTAGCATTTGATAAATAAAAAATATGATAAAAATCTGGATAAGCGCTTTACTCCTGTTAACTATCGCAATAAAAGTAGATGCACAAAATGATGCCGTTATTGAAGACTCAAGTTGGAAATTAAATTATCGTTCATTCGCTACTAAGGAAAATGATTTAGTACATACCAAATTAGTGGCCAACTTCAACTACGCTAAATCTCAAATGAATGGAGAGGTATGGTTACAGTTGCACCCACACTTTTATACAACCAATAAACTTACGCTTGACGCAAAAGGAATGGACATCCATAAGGTTGCCATTGTGTCTAATAAAAGTAATAAGGCGTTAAAATACGACTACGATGGCTTATTAATCAATATTGAATTAGATAAATCCTATAAATCAACTGAAAATTATACAGTATATATTAAATACACCGCAAAGCCAAATGACTATCAAGCAAATGGAAGCGAAGCAATAACGGATGCTAAAGGTTTATATTTTATAAACCCATTAGGTATTGATACTACCAAGCCAACTCAAATATGGACACAAGGTGAGACGGAAGGAACAAGTGTTTGGATACCGATTATTGATAAACCCGACCAAAAGTGCACCCAGGAGTTTCATTTAAATGTTCCCAATAAATATGTTTCCCTGTCAAATGGTTTATTGGTAAAACAAATTGATAATAAAAATGGAACTCGCCTAGATGTTTGGAAAATGGACCAACCCCACTCCCCTTACTTATTTTTTATAGGTATTGGAGATTATGCCATTATCAAGGAAGAAGTCGCGACTGCGACTGATGGGAAAACGAAAGCGACTAATGGAAAAGCAAAAGCTACTAATGGGAAAAAGAAAATAGAAGTAAGTTATTATATTGAAAAAGCTTATGCAAAAGAAGCCCATAAAATTTATGGCAAAACACCTGCTATGATTTCATTTTATGAAAAAATATTAGGGATACCATATCCATGGGTGAAATATGCACAAATAAGTGCACGCGACTATGTTTCTGGCGCTATGGAGAATACTACCTGTACTTTACACAGTGACGCAGTGCAACAAAATGCTAGAGAATTGGTTGATGGAAATAATTGGGAAGGCACTATTGCACATGAATTATTTCATCAATGGTTTGGCGATTTAGTAACTGCAGAAAGTTGGAGCAACTTAACTGTAAATGAAAGCTTTGCCGATTACAGTCAAACTTTGTGGCTTGAGCATAGCATGGGAAAAGACTACGGCGAGTATGAAAACGATTTAGGACTGAGATCCTATTTAAGTAGTCCTGATGCTGCTGAAAAAGACTTAGTTCGTTTTTTTTATAACGATCGTGAGGATATGTTTGACTTAGTGAGCTATAAAAAAGGAGGCCGTATTTTAAATATGCTTAGACACTACGTTGGCGACGAGGCATTTTTTGCATCCTTACATAAATATTTAAATGACAATAAATTTAGCAGTGGATCCGCCATAAAATTAAAACTGTCTTTGGAAGCTATTACAGGCAAGGATCTTAACTGGTTTTTCAACCAATGGTATTTTGGAAGCGGTCACCCATATGTTCGGATTAATCAAAAATATGATGATTTAAAAAAACAAGTTTTAGTGGTAATTCAACAAACGCAAACGCAGGACAAAACTTTCGAATTACCTGTTGGCATTGATGTTTATGCGGCTAATCAAAAAAGTCATTACGATGTATGGAGCAAAAATCGTGTTGATAGTTTTTATTTCCCCTCACCCGTTAGTCCTGATAATGTAAATATTGACAATGAAAAAATAATGCTTTGGGAGAAGGATGAAACAAAACCATTGTCTCAATATATTTTCCAATACAAGCATGCAACTAATTTCATAGATCGCCTTGAAGCCTTGGATCAAGCAGCAGAAAATATGAAAGACCCAGCCGCAATGTTATTAATTAAGTCAGCGCTAAAAGATACTTTTTATGTTATCAGACAAAAAGCAATTCAAGCCTTTAACCCTGCAGCATTGCCTAAGGAACTAGAAGAAGAGATTGTAAATTTAATCACTAAGGATCCATCAAATTTTGTAAGGGAAACCGCTATTGATGCCATTGGAGCCTTACATAAACAAGTATATAAAAAATTATTTGAGCAATTAACTCAAAATGATTCATATATAGTTTCCGGTGCTGCTTTAGACGCCCTTGAAAAGATTGACTCATTAACGGCTATAAAAATTGCCACCATCCAATCAAAAACTGTTATTAAGAAAAGATTAAATACTGCTGTGACTAAGATATTGACTAAGTATGGAGATGAAAATGTATTTGATTTTGTAGCAGCAAAGTTTGAAGCATTAGGCATAGAATCTGAAGAGAAATTTTACATGACCATTCCATTTGCCGCTTTATTAATAAAAACATCAGATGAAACTAAATTTAAGAAAGGCATTGATTTAATAGTTGCATTTAGAAACGCAATCCCTGAAGGCTATAAAACCCAAACTGACCCTTATTTTAACATTCAAATATTAGGTAGCCTATTAAAGGCAAAGAAACAAAAAGGAGAAGATAATTTAGTAAAAATGGTAACAGCTGCACTTCCCAAGATTTAGCTGTAAAACAACTATCATTCACGAAACAAAAAACTACCATCCACCACTAGCACCACCTCCACCTGAGCTTCCTCCTCCAAAGCCACCAAAACCTCCTCCTCCACTAAATCCTCCACCACCGCCATCACTTCTACCTCCTCCACCTAATAATGACCCTAATAACATACCTGTTGCAATATCACTAAATCCTCCGCCTCCAATATTTGATCCTCCATTGCCTCCTTTTCTTCCAACAATTGCAACAATAATAAATATGATGACTAAGAAAAGATAAAATGAACCGCCTTTATCATTTGATTTTTTTTGTCTTGCAACCTTGTATTCCCCTACTGCTGCTTTTGCAATGTCGTCTGTTGCTGTATTGATTCCATCATAATAAGCCCCTTGTTTAAACGCGGGCTTAATGTCATTGTTAATAATATTATTGGCTGTAATATCTGGAATAGCACCTTCTAATCCGTACCCAACTTCTATTCTTACTTTACGATCGTTTACGGCAATTAACAACAATATGCCGTTATTGGTTTTCTTATTTCCAATGCCCCAGGTTCTAAAAAGTTTAGTCGCATACTCCTCAATAGGATAGCCGTCTAAGGTTGGCAATATGACAACTGCTATTTGATTAGAGCTACTGTCATCAATGCTTACTAATTTGTTTTCTAAAAATTGCTTTTCTGTTGGACTTAAAACACCTGCTAAGTCAGTTACCAGCGAGGGTGTGCTGGGCTTTTCCAAAACATTTTGCGCTTTTAGGGTAATAGCGCCCATGAAAACTGCAACAAAAAATAATAAGATATATTTTAATGCTTTCATAAGTATTTATTTTCCAATCATAATTTCGTCCGATAATTCATTTGTGTCCGTAGCGCCATCGAATGGAAAATGATTTTGTAAAGCAATACCAATTTCATTAACAACTGTTGAAATACCTAGTATATAATTCATTGTTTTGAAATGAGTGGTCATTTCTTGTACTTGTGTATACCAGAATTCAATACCCATTTTTTCATATATGCCTTGATCCGCATAAATGGCAATTTTTTTATCATTGACAGCAACGTAAACTAAAACACCATTACGTTGTTTTGTTTCATTCATTTTATTTTTGAAAAATATTTCCTTAGCCCTTGTCAATGCATCTACCTTACCCAATTTTGATTCAACAAATACACGAATTTCTCCACTTGTATTTTTTTCAGCTAATTGAATAGCCTCCACAAGCTTTTGCTTGTCGGAGGCTGTCAATAAGGTATCAGCACTTCTTTTGAAGGGATTCCACATAATAGAATGAGTTAAAAAACGTCGTAATTAAAATTTCACTTCTGGTGCTTTGCTTGCACTTTCTTCTGCCTTAAATCCTTCTTTAGTTTTGAAGCCAAACATATTAGCTACTAAATTCAAAGGGAAAGATCTTGCTCTTTTATTATAATCAGCAACTGCAGCATTAAAGTCGTTTCTTGAAACTTTAATTCTATTTTCAGTTCCTTCTAATTGAGCTTGTAATCCTCTAAATGCTTCATTTGCTTTAAGGTTTGGATAGTTTTCAGACACCACCATTAAACGGCCCAATGCTTGAGACAATTGTCCCTGGTTTGCTTGGAACTGTTGTAATTTTTCAGGTGTTAAATCCTTAGCATCCACTTTCATTTGTGTTGCACTTGCACGAGCTGTGATTACACTTTCTAAAGTTGATTTTTCGAAGTTAGCTTCTCCTTTTACAGAGGCTACTAAATTGGGGATTAAATCGGCACGACGTTGATAGTCACTTTGAACATTATTCCAAGATTGATTAACATTCTCGTCTTGACTAACTAAGCCATTGTAACCATTACATCCCATTCCAAATAAGATTACGATTACTCCTAAAAAAATGAATAAACCTAAATTTTTGCGTAACATAGTTTTGTATTTGTTTATAAAGATAAAGCAAAGCGAGTACCAAAGTGTTTTTCTGCCTTTTCGTCTTAAATTTAAATTGTCGGACTGACAAAAAAATCCCCTAACCTAGGTTAAGGGATCTATTTAACTTTTTATTAAGTATTGTGCTGACAAATCATCAAAATTCAGCGGTTAACTATCCTTTAATTGCAGCAATACCCGGCAGTGTTTTGCCTTCAAAGTATTCCAACATCGCACCACCACCCGTACTAACGTAACTAACTTTATCATGATACCCAAATTGGTTAACTGCAGCAACGCTATCTCCACCACCCACTAAACTAAATGCACCATTTTGAGTTGCCTCTGCTACTGCATCTGCAATGGCCTTAGTACCAGCTTGAAAATTAGGCATTTCAAAAACACCCATCGGACCATTCCATAAAATAGTTTTGCTTGCTAAGATAACAGCAGCAAATTGTTTTCTTGATTCAATACCTGCATCCAAACCTTCCCATCCATCAGGAATTTCACCACTTGCGCAGTTTTGTGTTTTTGCATCATTGCTAAAATCGTCCGCAATAATATTGTCAACTGGCAAATGAATATTAACGCCTTTTACTTTTGCCTTTGCTAAAATTTCAAGGGCTAATGGCATACGATCATCCTCATGAATTGACTTCCCAATTTTACCACCTTGTGCTTTAAAGAAAGTATACGCCATACCACCACCAATAATAATATCAGTTGCACGATCTAATAAATTTTCAATGATCAAAATTTTATCAGAAACTTTCGCTCCACCAATAATAGCAGTAAAGGGTTTTTGAGCATCATGCAACACTTTTTCAGCACTCAGCACTTCTCCTTCCATCACCAATCCAAAAGTTCTGTTTTCCTTAGCAAAGAATTGAGCAATAATCGCTGTAGAAGCATGCGCACGGTGCGCTGTACCAAAAGCATCATTCACATAAACATCTCCTAGTTTTGCTAATTTTTCAGCAAAAGCTACATCGCCTTTTTCTTCTTCTTTATAAAAACGTAAGTTCTCTAATAATAAAACTTGACCTGCTTGTAAAGCGGCTGCTTTATCAACTGCCTCGGCACCTATACAATCATTTGCAAATTGCACATCAACTGCTAATAATTTAGATAAATGAGCAACAATGTGTTTTAAAGAATACTTTTCAGTAGGACCATCCTTTGGTCGACCTAAGTGACTCATTAATATTACGCTCCCTCCGTCTTTCAATATTTTTGAAATAGTTGGAACCGTTGCACGCATGCGATTGTCATCGGTAATTTCAAAGGCCTCATTTAAAGGCACATTAAAGTCCACACGGATTAAGGCCTTTTTGCCTGCAAAAGAAAAATCGTTAAAAGTACTCATGTTAAATAGTTGAAATCGTTTGTAATTAATTTATCGAATTCGAAAAATGCTCACCACAACTTGAATAAAAATGCCCCCGAATTATCGAGGGCATTTGCTATAAGTTATTGCTTATTTAATTTTGCTTGCGAAGTATTTCACAGTACGCACTAATTGAGACACATAGCTCATTTCGTTATCGTACCAAGAAACTGTTTTCACTAATTGAACATCGCCTTGTGTCATTACTTTAGTTTGTGTTGCATCAAACAAAGAACCATAATGAATACCAATTACATCTGAGCTTACAATTTCGTCTTCGGTATATCCAAAAGATTCGTTAGAAGCCGCTTTCATCGCTGCATTAACTTCTTCAACAGTTACTTTCTTTGATAAAATTGTGGTTAATTCTGTTAATGAACCTGTTATAGTAGGAACACGTTGTGCAGAACCATCTAGTTTACCCTTTAATGAAGGCAATACTAAACCAATTGCCTTTGCAGCACCTGTACTGTTTGGTACAATATTAGCGGCAGCAGCACGAGCACGACGTAAATCACCTTTTGGATGAGGTCCGTCTAAAGTGTTTTGGTCATTTGTGTAAGCGTGAACGGTTAACATTAACCCAGTAAGGATGCCGAATTTATCTTCTAAAACTTTAGCCATTGGCGCTAAGCAGTTGGTAGTACATGAAGCACCAGAAATAACTGTTTCAGTACCATCTAAAATTTCGTGGTTAGTATTAAATACAACTGTTTTCATATCGCCCGTTGCTGGAGCAGAAATAACCACTCTTTTCGCTCCTGCTTTAATGTGTAATTCAGCTTTTTCTTTATCGGTAAAGAATCCTGTAGATTCAATCACCACGTCAACATCGTGCGCCCCCCAAGGAATTTGAGCAGGATCACGTTGAGCATATATTTTAACTGCATGTCCATTAACAACTACTGAATCCTCAGTTGATTTTACATCAGCATCAAAACGTCCTTGTGCACTATCATACTTTAATAAGTGTGCCAAAACCGCTGGAGAAGTAAGGTCATTGATAGCCACTACCTCAATTCCTTCCATATTATAAATTTGGCGGAAAACCAAGCGACCGATACGGCCAAAACCATTGATTGCAACTTTAACTGAACTCATAGTATTAATTTTTATTTTTCAATAGGAGTTGCGAAGTTACCACCTTTTTAAAAAAATTGCTCATAAAAGCTTATAAAAAACACAGGATTTATCAACAAAATGAGGTGTTTTATGCGAACAGTTGGTTGTTTCAAAGGATTGCGGAGCCTAACTAGAATTTCATTCCCTCTATTTATTTAACTAAGTTAATGAGCTGATTAGTAGATTTTAAGTGAAAAAAGATATAAAATGATTTGGCAGTAAAGGGTTTGAATCCTATTTTTGCAACCCGATTGAAAAAATCTGAATGGAGCGTTCGTCTAACGGTTAGGACCTCAGGTTTTCATCCTGGTAATACGGGTTCGATTCCCGTACGCTCTACAAAGCCTCTCATGCAAATGAGGGGCTTTTTTAATGCGAAGCCGCGAAACAAGCTTGCTTGATTGAGCGGATGAGCGTTAAAAAAGCCAAACAAACACGCAGTGTTTGTTTGCAAGGCTTTGGGTAAGGATCAATCCCGAGGAAGACGTTCGAGCGAAGCGAGAACGGCAGT